>JAHBUR010000046.1 GCA_019637975.1 Bacteroidota bacterium
CATCGAAAGTCCAGGCAGCAACGATGGATGAGTTGAAAAGCATCGGTGATACATTGCGCTCAAAATTAGGCAGCGGCGTCGGTGTGCTTGCCAGCATCATCGACGACAAGGTGGCATTCGTCTGCGTTGTGACGGATGATCTCATTCAAAACAAGAAGCTTCAGGCGGGAAAGATCGTCGGAGCAATGGCGAAGGAAGTGGGGGGCGGGGGCGGGGGCAAGCCCCATCTTGCGACCGCGGGTGGCAAAGATGTTGCCCGGCTCGACGAAGCACTCGCAAAAACAACGGTTATCGTTCAGTCATTCATTTCATAAACACGTCAGAGGACGCACTATGGCTCATTTGCCGGTTACCATTCTTGCCCGACAGGCTTTCGTTCAGGATGAACTGTTTGCAAGCGCCGATACAAAGAAGAAGATCTTCGACCAATGCACGGACAAGATTATCAAGGCGGTTGATGTGCTTATCAACGCGCTGAACAACAAGAAGAAAATTCTGTTGTGCGGCAACGGCGGCAGTGCAGCCGACTCCCAGCATCTCGCCACGGAATTCACGATCCGCATGAATCCGAACATCAAACGCCCCGGCATAGCCGCTCTCGCGCTGACTACCGATTCTTCGATGCTGACGGCCGGCGCAAACGACATCGGGTATGACAACGTGTTTGCCCGTGCCGTCGAAGCGTTGGGTAATAGCGGCGACGTGCTGATCGGCATCAGCACAAGCGGGAAATCGGAAAGCGTCAACAACGCGTTCAGAATGGCAAGATCAAAAGGCATGGCAACAATCGGACTTCTCGGCAAAGACGGCGGTTCCTCAAAAGATCTCTGCGATGTTGCTATCATCGTCCCTTCCAGCGATACGCAACGCATTCAGGAAGGGCATATCACCATCGGTCACATTTTGTGCGGATTGGTGGAAACCGAGATGTACGGATAGACTATCCACGAGGAAGCGAGGAATCGCGATTCCATCGTTACGCTTCGTGGCTTGAGATTTCTCCCCAAGTATGGAAAACTCACACACAAGCCGGCAGGTCGGCAGCTCAGCAAGGGTGTTGACCCGCAAGGGGGATTTCCTCATCCCCTTTCTCATGGTGTTGTTCGATTTTCTGGCAATCGAGTTTGCATTTCTCTTTTCCTACTGGCTCCGGTTTCAAAGTACGCTCGTCCATTATCTCGGTGTGAAAGAGGCCGGTGGCCCGCCTTTCGAGGGATATCTGTACGGCTCCTTCTTCGTGGCTCTTGTGTGGCTTTTGCTGTTTCATGCACGCAAAACCTACGGGGCGCGGCGTAACATCTCGCTTTCCGACGAACTGATCAACGTCGTCAAGGTTATAAGCCTCGGCATGCTCATCGTGATGAGCGCGGCGTTCTTCTATCGAGACTTCTCCTACTCCCGAATCGTCTTCGGATTTTTGTGGGGAACGTCGATTGCCTCCGTCATGGCAGGACGCGCCATTGTACAGTGGTTCGAACGTCGTCTGTACCGTAAAGGAAGGCACCTCCAGCAGTGCATCATCATCGGCGGAGAGAGTCTTGCCAATCAGGTGTATGCCGAATTGCACCGGCATCCGTCATTCGGTTTCAATATTCTCGGCTATCTTGCGGACAGCACAGCGGATGAGGAGATGGCGCTTGCACGGGCACCCTACCTCGGCACTGTACAGCAGGCCGCCGACTTCATTCAAAAGAACAACGTGGAGCTTGTGTTCATTGCGCTACGTTCGAAAGACCAGCATCTTTTGTTCGATTTGATAGGTGAATGCGAAGGGATCAATGTGGAGTTCATGATGGTTCCTGACGTGCTTGACATCCTCACGAGCGACGTCAGCGTGAAAGAACTTCAGGGGATCCCGTTCCTGAGAATCAAGGGCATTCCGCTGACGTCGTGGGGCAGAATCACAAAGCGAACGTTCGATATTGCCGTCTCCGCGTCGCTGCTGTTGCTGCTGTCACCGCTTTGGCTGCTCATCATGCTGCTTGTCAAACTGAGCTCACCCGGACCGGTGTTTTTCAAGCAGGAACGCGTCGGTGTTGACGGGCAGGGATTTCAAATGTACAAGTTCCGCTCGATGCGCGTTGACGCGGAATCGGAAACCGGACCCGTCTGGGCCGCAAAGCACGATCCGCGACGGACGCCGATCGGTGTCATTCTTCGCAAGACCAGCATGGACGAATTGCCGCAGTTGTTCAACGTGTTGAAGGGTGAGATGAGTCTCGTTGGCCCCCGTCCCGAGCGACCGTATTTTGTCGAGCAGTTCAAGCACCTGGTCCCCAAATACCTTGACCGGCACCGGGTAAAGACGGGCGTTACAGGTTGGGCGCAGGTAAACGGCCTCCGGGGTGATACATCGATCGAAGAACGAATCAAGTATGATTTGTACTATATTGAAAACTGGTCGCTTGCATTCGACATCAAAATCCTGCTCAGAACAATTCGTGCGGCGCTTTCCGTAAAAGAGGTACACTGATATGATCCCCCTTGTTGTGTTTTACCTGCACATAGTCGGAGTCGTTGCTGTCTTTACGAAGCGCTATCAAGCGGAAGGGATTGGCGAAGGCTTTCTTGCTGTGTTCTTTATGGGATTGATTTTCTTCGTCGGTTGGGCGATGGCCTCGTTCGTCATGAAGCTTATTATGCCCGAGGAAGGCTGGGCGGTGTGGTTTGACCGTGATGCTGCATCTCTCGTGCTTCTGACGCTGGGAGAATCAGTTCTCTACTACTTCTATTTCAGGGAAGATAGGAACAACACTTCTGCCGGACGCGAGCACTCCGCCTGAAAACAAAAAAACGCAGGATGCCTGAACACCCTGCGTTCCCAATCTCAACAACCATCCGCTCCGATCAATCGACCTTTGTTACCCACACTCCTTCACTAATGCCTCTTAACCGGGTAGTCACAGCTTGTGCATCAGCCTGAGAAGTATAGCGCCCGACCCTCACGCGGTACCACGTTCTTCCCTTGACATTCCCAACAGCCACATAGGCTTCAAAGCCCGCATCAGTCAGGCGGCGAACCGCACGATCTGCATCTGCTTGCGATGTCCATGACGATACCTGAATCGTGAAGTTCCCCTGTCCGCCCGGTGGGGTCGTTGCTACTTCTTTGCGTGGCGTTGGTTCGGGCCTCGCCGATGGGGGTGTTACAACGGCTTTGGGTTCTTCCTTCCGCTCGGTCACGGGAGGAGAAACGGGCTTCGTCTCTTCTGCGACAGACGGTGTCGGAGTCGGCTCTTTTCCCTGTTCTGCGGGTTCTGAAGCGGAGTGTGTGCCCTCCAACGTGCTTTCCTCCGTAGTCGGAGCCGGCTGGACGATGGGCGGCAGGCTATCATCAACCTGCACGGTTGCTTTCTTCCCCCACAAATTCAGAACGCCGAAATGGTTCAGTGCAAATGTAATTGCGCCAAGAATCACGAGCGCAATTGCGATCTGCAGCCATGCAGACGGCCCCTCACTGCTTGAAAGTTCCCTGAGCGTTGGAGGCGGTGCGGATGATTGATCGGGCGTCATCCCGACGGGTTGCGTATCGTCTTCGCCTTCTCCACTTAAATTGAAGTTCGGCTTCGGCATAAGTTTCCTCTCTTTGAGTCGTGGTGATGCTGCTTCTTCACGTGGCATCTCCTCCCGCAGAGGAGGTTCGATTGTCTCCTCGCGTTCCGGTTCGAATCTGATTGTTTCCTCCTGCGGGGCAGGCTCGAATCCGACTGTTTCCGGCGGGGGAGGCTCTATTGGAGCGGGAGGCTTGATTTCCGGTTTTGGCGTGCTGACCGGACCACGTGAAAGTTCCCCCAGAAAATCATCCGCTGAAACATCCCTCTCAGTATCAAGAACGATTTCTTTCCCGAGTGTGTCTATGAGAGGATCGTATTTCTGCTCTTTGCCGGTATATTCCACTTCACCCTCTTCGGGCATCAACTCATACTTCCCGACTAAAAGAGTCTTCAGATTTCGATAGCGCTCGTTTACTTTGTCCGCAAGGTCTTGCTCAACAGCAAAGAAAGGCATCCTGCGCTGCCGCTTGACGCCGACCATGTGGGTACCGAATGTTCCGAAATTTGGCACCTCCACCTGCTGCCCCTTCTTGAGCGCTGAGAGTAAATATACGTAGAATAGGTGTGAAACCGCAACTACGCTGGTTTCGTGCGCGACCCGCCGGTCGACACATCGCTTGAGTAAATCGTCTCTATTCATGAGCTTTTATTACTCCAATTGATGAGATCTTGAGAGGGGGTGAAAGAGAGATAGTCCCGCGGGGGTATCGTGAATACCTCGCGGGTTTCCGAATTCAGGCCCTTCCGACCCGGCCTGTGCTCGATCAAAAAGTCACCGATATTATCAAGAGTCAGTTCGCCGTTGGTCAGAATTTCCTCCGTCCATACGTCGGCGAAGGCATGAATGATTTCGCGGACTGTTTGTCGCGAGATTCCTGCGCGCTCGGAAATCATGTTGATTAGTTCTTCTTGACTCATAATGAAGTCCTCCCCGAAAAAGTCATTACCAACTGAAATCGATGGACAGCCTGACACGACGGGATTCGCCGGCGTACTGTTCCCACCACTGCTGTTGTTGATCGAGAATGTTTTCGACAGATACGGCAACGAGAAGCCGTCGGGCAATTTCGTATTCGGCTTGCATATCCCATACAACGAACGACGAGAGTTGCCGGCTGTTCACGACATCGGCGAACTGACGGCCGATAAATCGAATTGCCGACCCCGCCATGAAGCGCGGCGAAAGACGATGCCGATACGAACCGCTTATCGCCACATCCGGGTAGTACGGCAACCCGGTTTCAAGCATGCCGAGCGTATCGGATTTGAGCGTAATCCTTGCACTGCGACCGGTAAAAACAAATCCCAGCGTATGCTTGCCCACAATCTCGGCGTGCACCTCGGAGTGGAACACGAAAATCCGTGTTGCACTGCCGTAGTCGATACTCCATACATTCGCAGGTGTTACCGAGAAAACAGGATGATTGTCGGCCTTTGAATACGTGAAAGAAACCCCCGCAGCTACCCCTTTCCCGATTTCCGAAGTAGCGCCAACCGAGATCCTGCTGAAGAACTCCGTATTTCGAACGTTGATATTGTATGAGAGATAAGGATTCGAGCGGGCGAACTTCTGCAGCGAGTTGCGCTCGACATACGGTTCATACCGTCCGTAAAACTTCAATCCGTTTGCGGCATACCACTCAACACCAAACCTGGGCTGCAGCAGAGTTCGGGACTCAGAATCAGACCCTTGCTCAAGATAGAGTGTACCGCCTCCGGTTACTGAAATGCCTTCCGACACACGATACTCCGCGCCTGCGGCAAAACTCGCAAACTGCGGATCCTGATTGGGAGAAGACGCTGTGGAGAAACTCTTCCAACCTTGCAGCCCCAGCAGCAGTCTCGTCCGGTCAATCGTTGCCCCACCGGAAACCTCGAACCCTGCATAGTGTTCGGTGTTGCGGACTGAATCAATCATAAACAGATTAGTCAGATTGAGTGATGCGTGAAGATAATCATCGTTTACATAGTTCGCTTTCAGCCCTATGACGTTCTCGATACTACTTACGGTACGCAATCGTGTCGGTGTCGCCGAACCGTATAGACGATATTGCTGCCTGCTGAAATCAACATCGGCCTGCAATCGCCCGCCGGAAAACATTCCGGCGTTCTTCGAAAAGAACACTCCTGCCGCAAGTCCGGCATCTCCGGAATAATAGTCCTGATTCGGGTGGCGGCCGTTTGTTGATGTAAAGCTGCCGCGTACAAGTACATCAGACATAGCCGAAGCTGTTCCCACCCATCCTTCAAACGAAGGAGATGAGTACGAGCCATAACCGAGCTTGAGTTTTCCGCTCAATGTTTTCAATGCAGGAACGAAATTGGCACGTATCTTTTGAAAATTGCCCAACTCCACTTCGACTGATTCGCGTTCACCAACCGTCAAAGGTTGAACGCTCAGATCGAAAATCCGATTCTCCTCTATCGCCGCTTTGTCGTTGCCGATCACTTGCGGAACGGTTGTTCGATGCTGCCACAACCATTCACCTTCATCGTCAAGGTGTTGAAGTGTATCAACTGTAGTTTGCCCAAGGCTATCCGGCGAAACTTCCTTTACCTGTCCGAAGACAATTCCCGATAACGCCCCCAACACAACCACAAGCGCCACAACATTGCTCATGCGCCCCGCAATCCCTTCAGTTTCCGCTCTGCTTCCCTGCCGAATTCATCGTTCTTGTGAGATCGCAAAACCGACTGATATGCTTCCTGCGCTTTGGCCTTTTCGGACAACACTTCATAGCCTTCCCCCATTTTCAATGTTGCACGGGCAACAATATCTTTGTGAGCAGCGAACACTTCCCTGACCCTCTGCAAAGCAAGAACCGCCTCCCGGTATTGCTGAAGCAAAAAAAGTGTCTCCCCGACTCTGAATTGCGCTTCGGCTCCGACTTCATCTGTTCGGCGTGAAGCAACGTCGGTAAAAACCTGAACCGCCTCGGCGAATTCGAGCTTCTTCTGTTTCACCAATCCATACCCGATGAGGCATTTGTCGCCAAACAGACTTCCTTTATGGCCGGCACCGACCGAACTGAAATGCCCTTCAGCGTTTTCAAGCATTTCGGCAGCCAAAAGCGTCATCCCCTTTTCGTATGCGCCCTCCGGCGCAACGTCACTTTCGGGATAGTTCTGCTGTAATTCGTCGAACGCTGCAAGCGCCTCGGGATACATTCGTTGCTGTGCATAGAGCATTCCTAACTCAAGCCGTGAAGCAGGAGCAAGAGAACTCTGCGGATTGATCAGTGCCACCTGACGGAATGATTGCAGCGCTTCATCGGGCCGGTTTATTGCCCGATAGCTCATCGCCATCCCAAAATAGGCATCCGATACTATCGGGCTGAGAGGATATTGTTTCACAAAGATTTCGAATTCCTGAGCTGCTTTGGCGTATTCTTGCCTCTCGAACAGAAAATCGGGCTTGCGTAATGCAATCCTGTCGGAGTAAGGATGTTCAGGATTGTGTTGCAGGAAATCATCAACGACCTTCAGCGCCTCGGCACTTCTCCCCGCTGCCGCGAGGCACTCCTGAACTCCGCTGATAGCGTTGAGCACAGATTCGCTCAGCGGATGCGCCGTCAGAACCTTGTTGTATGCATCAAGCGCACGGCGGTTATCCTTCAGTTTCAGATATGCTTCCCCTGTGCTTGTTAATGCTCTGGAGACAATCGGACTCTGCGGGAATTGGTCGGTGAAGGACTTGAACTGGCGTATCGCGCTCCGATAATCCTTCTGTTGCATCAACACCCTTCCGATGTCGTACATCGCGTCATCCACAAATTCGGATTGCGGAAAGAGGGCGATGAAATTGAGATACTCAAACAGAGTCCGCGCCGGAGTTTCCGTCTTTTCAGCGCATTGGGCAATTCTGTAGTTGGCAAAGTCAATGCCCGGCTCCTCGTCAAACTGTCGAGCCGCTAAACGGTATGCTCCCGCCGCGGAGGCATAATCCTGCATCGCAAAGTAGCAATCTCCGAGGCGCATCCGGGCATCGTAGGCGAAGTGGGTTTCCTTGTTCTTCAGAACCTCTTCAAACGCAGCCGCCGCTGCAGGGTAATCTCCCATTCTGAAATTCGCCCAGCCGAACCCGTAGAGTGTTTCATTCATTCTCGGGCTTTGCGGATACGACCGGATCACCTCGACGTAGCTTGCGGCTGATTGAGGATAGTTGCCTGCATGATAATGTGCCTCTGCAAGCCAGAAATGTGCTTCGGAAAGCCTCGAATCATCAGGATAGGATGAGATAAAGCGTTCTAGTCGAATCGCCGCCTCATCATACTGCTTGAGCTTTAGAAAGGCCCAGGCTTCTTGAAATTCAGCATCCAAAACTACTGTGGGCGGAGCATCCGGAAGGACAAGAGCCGCCGTAAAAGCTTCGCGGGCCTCATCGAATTTGAGCAACGCCAGATTCGTCTCTCCCAACATCCTGTAGCCGTGAGCCCGGACATCACTTTCCGGAAATCCCTTCACCACTTCGGTGAATAGGGCCTTGGCTTCCTCGTAGTTTCCGCCGAGGTATTCAATTAATCCGAGTTCGTAGATTGCGTTGTCGCGGAATTCGCCGTTCTGCCGGCTGCATAGCGCAAACTCCGCCGATGCGGCTTGCGAATTGCCTGCCATTTTGCTGGCAATCCCCTTTTGAAACAAGGCGGCATGGGCAAGCTCGTCCTCCCCTTCAGCAAGTTCGGCGAAAGTAGCAGCAGCGGCCTCGTAGTTGGATTCTTTCAAATACGTCCAACCGAGCGCGTAACGGACATGCCTTTCTAACCTGTGCCCTTTGTGTGTCTTCAGGAAATGCTGAATACTGAACATGGCATTGGGGTGATCTCCGAGATGGAAGTAGGATTCGACGATCATGTAGTCGGTTTCGGCAAGCTTGTCAATGTCCGTGATTTCTGAACGGGCGTCCGCCAGAAAGCCGATAGCAGCTCCGTATTCCTTGAGATGATAAGCGCATTCACCGCTCCGCTGACGGGCATGGGAGGTAAAATCACTTTCCGGAAATCTCGCAAGAAGGAGTCGGTAGCTTTCAAGCGCTTTGCCGTAGTCCTTCAGCTTGTGATGTGTCCAGCCGAGAGAGAGAATTGCAGAAGATGCAAGCCGGTTTCGTGGATACAACTCGCTTGAGATTCGATAGAAATTTTGTGAGGAATGAACTTCTTGAAGATTGAAGTACGACTCGCCGACCCAAAATGCGGCCTCTCCTGCTAATCGGCTTCCTCCAAAATCATCCAGTATTCGCCTGAATTTGTTGATTGCCGTTTGAAAATCCGATCTCGCGAAAGCAATCTCCCCAAGCCGGAACAAGGCACTGTCGGCAAGTGAATATCCGGGGAAGTTTATGAGGAATAACTCGTATCTCTTTTCAGCACCGGAGTATTGATTGAGCGAATAGAGACATTCCGCCGAGAGAAAAAAAGCCTCGGCGCGCTTGGGGCTTTCAGGGTAATCGTCAAGAAACTTGTCGAGATGTCGGAGTGCGTGAAGAAACTGACCGCTTTTGAATTGATTGTGGAAGAGCGCAAAATCCTCTGCTTCAGTTTTGAAGCGAATTTGTTGCGAGAACACAAGGGAGACGGCCGCAAGCAACACAACTAAACTAAAGCTGATTTTCATCATACAATCAGCTACATCCCCTAATTAAAGTAATGTCTCAATTGGCAACGTAATCTTGCATAATTTACGTCATGGGGCGTAGGAAGTCAAGACATATTTTGAATTTGAGCGGATTTCGTAGGTTTTGTAACTTACTCTTCCAATCAACTTCCATTGAAGCTAAGCGAAATACTCGATCGCAAGCCATGTGCTGAATGCTCCTACTGCTGTACAGATCAGGTTCACAGCATCGTTATTTAGTTGGCGAAAGCCTAAAAAGTAGGTTGACGCCTCCCCGCAATGCTCCGACCGTTCAGTGATTTTCTTGCAGTTTCTGCACTCGTATTGTACCTGCACAGTGGCACCGAGGAGTGAATCAACTGTGCTTCCAAAAATCCCCCCAAGAACAATAAGAACGGCTATTTCCGGAAACGGGCCGTGAAGCCACCAAATCCCGCTGAAAAGAACGACGGCCGATCCTGCAAGACCTGCTGCCGATCCCAGTAACGAGACTGCTCCCGACCTGCCGGCTTCAACTCGTTCAAACGTGGTCAGAAGAACAGGCGAAGATCGTGAGAGTGTGCCGATTTCCGTTGCCCATGTATCAGCCGTTGCAGCTGCCACTGCTCCGAGATAGGCAATGTACAGTGAGTCGATCGCTGTAAGGTGCCAAATCAGCGTCACTGCGCCGGCAATGCCACCGTTGGCTATGACTTGACCGGCATCCCTCTGTGATGATTTTTGGAAGTATCTTTCGGCGGATTGCTTTTTGGATTTTCCGATTCGGGAGATAATGCTGGAAAGAATGAAGAACACAAGCATTGGCACAGTCCATTTCCATCCTCCTAATCCAAGAAGGATTGTGCCCAGCACGAATTGCGTAAAAGCGCCGCCCGGAGTAAGGAAACGTGTGAACAAGGAAAACAGCGAAATGACTGATGCGAAGAGAAGCCCGATGAGCAGTTGATCGGTCACGTTCATCCTCGGCAGCGAGGAATGAGATTACGCATGTGCCGGCTCACGCTGGCGCGTGGCGTTAACGATGAATGTTTGCAGCAGAAGTTTCGGGTCGCCACCGGATGTTTTCAGCATTTCATCAACCCGGGAAAGGGAAAGGAAAACGTCTTCAATTTCACGTATGGTGAAACGGTTCGCTACCTGATTGTATTTGTCAATGAATGAAAAAATCCCGGCCTGCGTCATTTGCTGCGCTTGCGGAACATTGCGGCGTCGTACGTCGAGCAATTTCCAGACAGTCTGGAAGAACTTCACCATCACGGCAACCATCATTACCGGTTGCCCCCCTGCTTCGAGCATGCGTTCGAGAACCTCTGTTGCTTTGCGCGTTTCCTTCATGCCGATCGCCCATTGCAACTCGAAAATGTTGAACTCCTTCGATACGCCTACAACCGCGGAAACATCATCGACACTGATGGATGTTGCTTCTCCGATGTAGATGTAGAGTTTCTCCAGTTCGTTCGAGAGTTCGCGCAGCGATGTGCCTGCGTATGCAGCGAGCAAGGAAGCGGCATCGGATGAAATCTCCCGCTTATCTTTCTTCACGCGTCTGCTGATCCACCCCGGAATCTGATTCTCCCACAGTGGCTTGCATTCAAGGACAAAGCCGTGTTTCTTTGCGGTAACAAAGGGTTTCTTCCGGAAATCAGGCTTGGTACACACCAAGACGAGGCACGTCGAGGGCGAGGGATGTTCAATGTAATTGGCGAGTATTTCCGCCTGCCCGAGTTTATCCGCTTCCCGGACGATAACGACCCGCCGTTCCGCCATCATCGGAAAGGACGAAGCGTGGGACACGACATCTCGCGGATCCGCCTCTGTTCCGTACATCACGTCAAGATTGAAGCCGCTCTCATCGGACGTGAGCGCGGCATTCACAATCGCATCCGTTGCCTCTTCGGCCAGAAACTGCTCTTCGCCGTGTAACAAGTACACCGGCGAAAAGTCATGCTTCGCGAGGCGTGCAAGCAAATCCTCGTATGTAGGGCCCTGGGATTTTGCCACGGAAATTACTTTCCCTGCGATGCTCCGCCTGATTTGGAGGCGCGGATTTTCTTGATTACAACATCAACCTTGGGCCTGCCGTCGGTGGCTCCCATTTGCGGCTCGATCTCGACCTGTCCGATCTTCTCAACGACGTCGATACCCTTTGTCACCTTGCCGAAAATCGTATAGTTCTTCGGCAACGAGGTATTGTCGCGGAGCATAATGAAGAACTGGCTCGTATTGGTGTTGCGTCCGCGGTTTGCCATTGCAAGAACGCCTTTCTGATAGCCGGCCTGATAGGAGGCGGTATTCGGATTCAGTTCGTCCTCGAACTCCCTGCCCCAGATGCTCTTGCCGCCGGTTCCCCATTCTGCCTTCTTCTTCACATCCTTCGACTTATCGTCGCCACCCTGAATGACGAAGTTCTTTGACACGCGATGAAACCGCTGGCCATCAAAGAATTTCTCTTCCGCCAACCTTACAAAATTGGTGACGGTCTTCGGAGCGTCGGCTGTGTAGAGTTCCACCTCAATCTTCCCGAGGGAAGTTTCGATTGTTGCATGATATTCGCCCGTAAGCAATTCTCCTTTCGCGTCAGATTGCGCCTGTGCCGATGACCGGTCACCGGCACCGAAGATCAGCAGAGCAGCGAGAACTGACAGTTGTTTGAATGATTGATGTTTCATGAATGGCCTCCTTTATTGATAATTGAATATTACAGGTAGAATGTCATTCCAAACCGCACGGCAATGCTGAAGAAGTCCATGGTTGTTGGAGTGTTGAGAAATGGCGATTTGCCGTTCTTATCCTTCAACTCGCCTATGAATTCCCAGCGTCCTTGCACTCCAAAATATGCAAAAACATCGTCACTAAGGGCGGTTTTGCCCTCCAACTCGAGCAGCGCGCCAACACCGTGAGCCGTAAATCGGGACGAAAAGAACTTCTCATCATACGAACCGAAATGATACCCGGCACCGGCGCCTGCTTTCACATTGTACGTCGGTTCATCAACCAGAACATACTGTACAATCACGCCCGGCAAATGTACGGTGTAAGCGAATTCCGCGACACCGTTTGCGATCACCGATCTGAGGGAATAAGAACCGTGCATGTACACGTATTCAGCCTTCATCACCCAATCCGGTCCCATCGGAACGAACGCGGCTCCGAAGAACTCGACGCCGGAGTTGAACTCGTCGGCCCGTTGGCTCACGGCACCGCTGCCGTTCACACGGGCAACGAGATCCTGTGCGTTATGGAAATTGACGCCCATACCCGCCGAGAATCCGATGCGTTGCTTGTTGGCGCCTTCTTCCTGATTACTGGAATATGAAATCGACGTACGCAGGGACAAACAACAGATTGTCGCCACAACGCACACCGGTCGAATGCCCCTCCATCCCGGAACAATCACGCCCCTTGCTCCCCGGACTTCACTGCTTCAGACACTTTGATATGATCTTTAAAGAAGAAATACAATCCGATAATCATCGTACCGATATATCCGAATCCGTGCGTCACCGTTGCATAGCTCAGCGCAACAGTACCGGATACGCCGAACAATTTATTCAATGCTTGCGATGCGAACATGTGATACGAACCGGTGCCGCCTGGAGTCGGCATGGCAACACCGATGCTTGAAATTGCCTGAATAACAACCGCCGCCTTGAAATCCAAATCCGTTTCGAAGGCAAAGAACGCCACGTAGACCATGCAAATGTACAGAAACCACACCGCAACACTCTGCACCAGAATCAACGCAAGGTTCTGCGGCCGTTTGACGAACATGAATCCATCGAGAAAGTCTTGGGAAAGCCGCTCAAAAGGTTCAGTCCACCGCGTGGGAAGAACTTTGCCAACAAGGGCAACCAGCGCGGAAGTCCAGTCCCGCCGCACAGCGAGAACAACGATCACCGAGATAAACGCAAACGTGAAAATGGAAATACCCGTCATCGCGTCATCAAGCCACGGAAAAGTCTCCCGCAACGGTCCGTTGTACACAAGCGGCATCAGCGCAACAAGGATCAAGAATGAAATGGTATCAATGATACGCTCCACGACAATTGTTCCGAACGCTGCGCTCTTTGGCACTCCCTCGAGTTTGCCAATCACATACGGGCGAACCAACTCACCCGCCCTCGGGAGCACGTTGTTCACCATATACCCGACCATGACCCCTGAAAACAGATTGCGCATACCGATGCCGGGCTTCATCGGTTCGAGCAGGTAACGCCAGCGCCACGCCCGGACGGCATGGCTCGCAAGGAGAAATCCGAAGCTCAGCAATATCCACCAATAGTTTGCTCCGGCAATGGAGTTGATGAGCGTGGGAAAATCCGTCTTGTAAAATGCGAAATACAGAAATCCCGCCGTCAGGCAAATACTGATTCCATTGCGAAGATACTTCCGGGTACGCGGGGTCATCGTACGACGTGAGTCAGAGTGAAATGATGTGGAGCGGGCTACCGGAGATCAACAGCTTCAGCCCCGTCGGGTATTTGATATGCAAAACGCGAGTCAGGAATACCTGTATTGACCTTCATGTCGCTGACAACGTACATCGTGGTTTTATCATTGACATCAACAATCTCCACTTTCCTGATAAGCCATGTGGATTCGTCCACCCAGGCTTTCATTGTGCGAACCAGCGAATTCTCGTCCTTCGGAACAAGTTTGAGGAGACGCGCATCCACCCCGCCTACTTTTTCCTTTCCAAGAATGGAGGCATAGTAATCCTTCGGAGCAACGGCAAGAATGTTCTCCGGCGTCATTGCCCGCTCATCACCTTTGTAGCGATCGATGAGTACTTGATTGGTTGCCTGCGAGTACGACCACACCGTGACCCCGTCGGTGACAATTGTGCGCCCCTCGGTTTCCACTCGGTATTTGTTCTCTTTTTTGATAACCAGCGTGCCGCTGACATTCTGTTCAAGTTTCGATACTTCAAACCTGACATGTTGCGAGAACTTCAGTTCTGCATCGTTGATGGAATCATACTTCCTCTTCACGCGCTCAAGAATGTTTTGGGCTGTTTGTGCTGAACATACTTCGGCAAATAACACCACCACAACGGCCACTACCAGTCCGCCAACTCTCTTCATCATGCTCTCCTGTCAATCAAATGTACGCCTCCAACTCAGCTTCAGATTCAACAAGAACTTCCCTCGCTTTGCTTCCGTCGAACGGCCCCACGATGCCGGCAGACTCCAGTTCGTCCACCAGCCGGGCTGCTCGCGAGTACCCTACCTTCAACCTGCGTTGCAGCAACGACACCGATCCCTGCTGATGACGTACAATAATGCGTGCTGCTTCTTCAAACAGCTCGTCCCGGTCACCACCCCCACCCGCTTCGGAGCTCTTCCGTTTTTCGACCATGGAAGGAAGCGGATGCGGCTTCGAGTAGCCCTGTTGCTTTGCAATGTGGTTCACCAGCGCATCCACTTCATCTGCCGATATAAACGCATTTTGCAGGCGAATTGGTTTCGGGCTGCCGCTCGGGAGATACAACATGTCGCCGTTGCCGAGCAATTGCTCCGCACCGTTCATGTCAAGAATCGTGCGCGAATCGGTTTTCGATGCAACCTGGTATGCTATGCGGGCGGGGAAATTCGCCTTGATAACGCCGGTAATAACATCAACTGACGGGCGTTGTGTCGCGACTATCAGGTGTATGCCGACGGCGCGGGCAAGCTGCGCAAGCCGGGCAATCGGCTCTTCGACTTCCTTTGCTGCCGTGATCATCAGGTCTGCAAGCTCGTCGATAACAACAATCAAGTACGGAATGCGTTGATGGATCAGCGTGTCCGTGTTCTTCAACTTGCCGGCCTTCACTTTTTCGTTGTAGTCGGCGATGTTGCGAACACCGGCCGCGGCAAGCTTGTCGTAGCGCTTCTCCATTTCGAACTCGACGCCTTTCAGCACGAGAACCGCATTCTTCGGATTTGTAATAATCTCTTCATTCACATCCGGGGAAACGGCGAGGAAGTGATGCTTGAGCTTCGCGTATTGTGTCAACTCGATCTTCTTCGGATCAAAAATCACCAGCTTCAGGTCGGAGGGATGCATGCGATACAACAGGCTTGCAAGGATCGTATTGATGCCGACACTCTTGCCCGAGCCTGTAGAGCCGGCAATGAGAAGATGCGGCATCTTCGTCAGATCGTCGGTGAACACTTCTCCGGCGATTGTCTTCCCCATCGCGAGCGGAAGCTTTGCATTCGTGTCCCTGAATTTTGACGAGTTGATCACGCTGCGGATGTTCACAATCGAGGGATTGTGATTCGGAATCTCCACGCCCACAGCCGACTTGCCGGGAATGGGCGCCATGATGCGAATCCCTTTTGCCGCCAGCTTCAAGGCAATGTCGTTTTCAAGGCTCACGATCCGGCTGATTTTGACTCCGGTTGCCGGAACAAGTTCATACAATGTCACAACCGGACCGGGCGTAACGGAGATGTTTTCCAGCTGAACATCAAACTGGGCAAGAGTCTCCCTCAGCAAATCGGCGTTCGCGCGCAGCTCTTCGTCGGCAACTTCATCCGTTCCGTGCCGCGGCGCATCGAGCAATTCAACGGAGGGGAACACATAATCGATCTCTTCAATCGTGTTTTCAACCTTCCGCTCATCAAAGTTGACTTCGGGCTCATTGATCTTCTTCTCAATCTCCAGTTGCAGGGGAGCAACGCTCAGAGGAATATCGTGGGCCGCATTATCTGACTCCGGATCATTCCCCCCTTCATCCTCTTCGTGAACAAGCGGAAGATCCGCCGTTGAGGCGGTGGGAATTACCGGAGGTTCTTCCAACGGAGGTTTGGCAATGCGGATTGCAGATTTCGATGGAGCAACATCCTCCTCTGTATCGGATTCCTCAACCTGGCCTGCATTCGCTTCCCTCCGTGCCGCAGCCCGGTCGAGAGCCGATTGCTTCATTCGTCCCGCCCAATCCATGAACCGCAAGTACACGTTCTTCATCCGGTCGGCTGCTTCATGCAGATCGAGATTCAACAGCAGAACGCTGCCGACAAGCAGAGCAGTAAAGAGGAGAATCGAACCCCCGGTTTTCCCGAGAAGTTGTGTAAGGATGAGAGACAGAAAATCCCCTACAACTCCGCTCCACTCCATTCCCAGCCATTCACCGCCGGAAATGATGCGCGCCATGCCGAATGATGCCGAAGCCAGCAGAGCAAAGATCAGCGTGTAGTTGGATAGTCTGAACAGCGGCCGGTAATCTTTCTTGCGCAGAATTGCCCAACCGAACAGCATCAGCAATACCGGCAGCACAAAAACAGGGTAGCCGATAGTGGATTTGATGAGAAACTCGGAAATCATCGAGCCGACAAGCCCGAGCCAGTTGTGGGCAGTATCGGCTTTGGCCTTCACAATCGGGTCGCCGGTAAATACCTTGTACAGGTCGGTTACCTTCAAATCGGCGCTTGACTCGTCGGCGGCGTCGTATGAAACGAGTGAAAGGAAGACAAGCAAGGCCAGCGTCATCATCAGAACGGCAAGAACGGACGTTGTGCGCGCAGAGTGTTGCTTCGACGCGCCCCGGGGGTTCCTTGCAGCGCCGCGGGCTTTGTTCAGTTCTTGTTGGGCACGAAGGGGTGCAGCCATGGGTGTACGTCCTCCGTTATGTGGGAATGGAGATTTTTATACTCTCAGACTCCTTCTTCAATTTCACGACATTGCCAAGGAACCGGGGAGCAACAGGCATTGCATCGGTTGCGGCGCAGGCTTCGAGATCATTCCGGAAACCTATTTCGTCGAGATACTTCCCGTGCTCGGAGTTTCTCAACATCTTCAACACCGACTTGCTTTGATTCTTGTAGAGCGCCACCGACGCGATCCCCGCATCCCCAAGTTCCACTTCAGCATTGCTGCCATCCATCAACCTGTGAATCAACATGCCGGCACACACCGCATCTTCCATCGAAAAGAATCCGTCATGGCCGGCACAGAGGATAACAAGATCGTCTTCACCCTCACGCACAACCGATTCAATCACCGAAATGTTCACAAATCCCAACACCGACATCTCCCGCGCATGGCGTGCTTTCAGGATTGCCTGCGAGCCGTTGGAAGTTGTAAGAACAATGGATTTGCCACGAACGCGTTCCTCAATATATTCCAGCGGCGAATTGCCGAGGTGAAATCCCTCAATCATTTTTCCGTCGCGTTCACCGCCCAGCAGGGTCACATCGCCATCAAGATTGCCGACAATCTTCATCGCCGACTCGACGGTGGCAACGGGAATAATCTCTTTTGCCCCGTTATGGAGCGCAGTTGCAATGGTTGTACTTGCCCGCAACACATCCACCACCACAACTCTCTTGTCCCTGAAATACAGCTCTTCCACCTGATGAGGCGTGAAGAACACTTCTACACGCATGCATTCCCCCGATATCCGGTTCGTGTACGATTACTTTTTGATGAACGGCAGCGGGACAACCGTTGCCGCAATTTCCTTGTTGCGAATATTCACATTGATAGCAGTGCCGGGCTTCGAGTAGTTGAGCGGCACGTAGCCCATTCCAATTCCCTTGTCGAGGATCGGAGAAAAAGTACCCGACGTAACCACGCCGATCTTCTCCGCGTTTGAGGTAATGGCATAGCCGTGACGCGGGAAGGCCTTTTCAGCAAGCGTGAACCCGACCAACTTGCGTTTCATTCCGGAGGACTTTGCGTCAACCAGAACGTGTTTGCCGTTGAATTCCCCCTTGTCCAACTTGGTAATCCAGCCGAGACCCGCTTCGAGTGGATGCGTGGTGTGGTCAATGTCATTGCCGTAGAGGCAAAAGCCCATTTCAAGTCGAAGCGTGTCCCGGGCTCCCAATCCAACAGGCCCGATCCCGAACTCCTTGCCTGCTTCGAAGACGGCATCCCACACTTTCTTACCTGTCGCGGCATCCGACGGGAAGTACAGCTCGAAACCGAGTTCACCCGTGTAGCCGGTACGCGAAATGGTCATATCAACACCGGCGAGTATGCCACGGACAAAGTGATAGTACTGAATTGAAGAGAGATCCGCATTCGTCAACTTCTGCAAGGTCGCAAGAGATTTCGGACCTTGAACGGCGAGAAGAGAAATCTCATCGCTCCGGTTCTTCAACTTCACATCGCCAAAGAGGTTCTTCTCCATCCACTGAACGTCTTTTGCAATGTTGGCGGCGTTGATCACCAGCATGTAGTGATCGCCCATGTTGTACACGAGCAGATCATCAACAATACCACCGTTTGCATAACACATTGCGGAATACTGCACGCGGCCCTCCGTCAGTTTGGAGGCATCATTCACGGTGATCTTCTGCACAAAGGCAAGGGCATCTTTCCCCCGCACTTCCACCTCTCCCATGTGCGACGCATCGAAAACTCCAACGCTCTCACGAACGAGTCTATGTTCTCCAATGATGCCGCCGTACTGGACAGGCATTTCAAAGCCTGCAAATGGAACTATCTTCGCTCCGCAGGCAACATGAATATCGTAAAAAGCAGTTCGTTTCAGATTCATACGTTTGGCAACTACTTGAATTGGTCGGTAACTTCTTTCCCCTGTTTCACTGAGAGACAATGGAAGTCTCCCGGGGGAATGGTCGGGTCGATTTCGAGCTTCATATACACACGGAACTTGAGCATCATTTTCGTCAGACGGCTGATGCGGCCTTCACGTAACATTGACGCGATGGAAGGATTCACCCGGAGGATAAGGCGATACTCTCCCGTCTCCTCTTTGAACCGGCGTATCCAGCGTTCGAGTTGGTTTGTTGTTGTCGTGCGGGATTGCACAACTCCCGAGCCCCCGCAGGCAGGGCAGGCTTCCGTGAAGCTGTGCAGAATGCTCTGCCGGATTCGCTGCCTCGTAATCTGTACAAGGCCGAACTCCGTCATCGGCAGGACGGTGACTTTCGCCCTGTCTTTGCGGAATTCCTTTTTCAGTTCTTCATACACTTTCCGTTTGTTCTTCTCATCCTCGAGATCGATGAAGTCGCAAACGATTATTCCGCCTATGTCGCGCAATCGAAGCTGGCGGCAAATCTCCCTTGCCGCCTCAAGATCCGTGCGCAGGGAATTCTGTTCCTGTTCTTTCTTCGCAGCATACCGGCCGCTGTTGATATCAATGACAAACATTGCCTCGGTTTGCTCGATAATCAGATAGCCGCCACTCTTCAGCCACACTTTACGGCTGAGTGTCGTTTCGATTTCTTTCTCGATTCCGTAGGTGTCAAAAATCGGCTGACGACCTTTGTGCAATTCAATCTTCTCCAGCATATCGGGAGAATTGTACTTCACATACGCCGCAATCTCTTTGTACAATCTTTTGGAATCGACAATAACCCTCGACACGTCGTTCGAAAACAAGTCCCGAATCACGCCCGATGTCGTTGCGAGATCCTTGTACACCAACGACGGAGCCGTCTCCGATTTTACCTGTGACTCAATCTCCCGCCATTTGTCAATCAGGTCCGAGAGGTCCTTTTTCAAGGCCTCATCATCCTGGCCTTCGGCAACTGTCCGAATGATAACACCGAAGCCCTCAGGAAGAAGACTTTGTGCAATTTTACGCAGTCTGCGTTTTTCCTTGAAGCTGGTTATTTTTTTGGAGATGCCGACTTTGCCGTCGAATGGAAGGAGTACAATGAATCTTCCGGCAAGCGAGACTTCCGAGGTCACACGGACGCCCTTTTTGCCGACAGGTTCTTTCGTAATCTGAACAATAATTTCCTGGCCCTTCGAGAGGTTCACATCCCGGCGTTGCGGACGGTGAGAATCGCGTTGACGACGTTGCCCGTTTCCGCTCGATCTGGGAGATTCGGAGGAGGAGGGGGATTTTTGACCGGTTGCTGCTTCGGCAACTGCGACAGGCTCTTCTGCCTCATCGTCATCATCATCACCAATCATTGAAGAGTACTCTTCAAACCGGTTGCCGATGTCGGAAAAATGGAGGAAGCCATCCTGCTTCAACCCCAAGTCAATGAAGGCGGCCTTGATTCCGGGCATTACCTTGGCAACCTTACCGAGGTAGATGTCGCCCACCATCTTCTCTTTGTTGGCCGTTTCGACAAATAGCTCGGCCAGGCGGCCATCTTCAGTAATAGCGATGCGGGTTTCGTTTTCGCCCGCGTTGATCACAATTTCTTTCTTCATATCTGACTGCTCGTCCCACAACTAATGAACATATACTCACTTGACAGGGATGAATGAACGGAACGATGCAGGCGGACTCTTGCGTGCCGGCGGCGTACAGGCAAGAGGAAACATTCATTGGGTACATATACACCCTCATCGATTACCGTGAGTTCAAACCGAATGCGAGAAGACCTTCTCACATCTCAACTGACTGTTTACTTCAATAAAACCCTGAACTGTTTGCCGTTAAGTTACTAAAAAACAAAGCTGTTTGCAACCAATCCAAGCACTTAGCCGAAAATCCCTTGATTTGAGGCACATGACCGTATAGGGGTAAAAATAAAGAGGTCAAGCTCCCCCGCGTCACACTTTTGGTAACCGACCGTTGCTTCCTTCCGGACCTGGCGGGGTTAAGCTACTTACGGTTGCGCGGGACTTGACCTCAGAATCTAACGCGTGCTGGCTTTGCTTTCATGGGTTATCGGGATGATGCGCCTTTAGCGCAGAACCGACAGCCTCATCTCTCCGTTTGTGGAGCTGATCGGGATCGAACCGACGACCTCCTCGTTGCGAACGAGGCGCTCTCCCAGCTGAGCTACAGCCCCAATGTGACCTGCTCAAGATACGAAACTGTGCGAACCAACGCAAGGTAGACTTTCAGGACAGATTTCACGCCGCCTGATGTCGTTTGCCTTGCTGATTTTCATCGAGGGGGATTCTCCTACACGGCATGCTGGATTTTCCCTCACTTATCTGTCTGAGGACCACAACGCAAGAAGGCCGATTGGCTGTATCTCTATGCCGGGAAATAACTTAGATGCTATGCACTTCTTGGGCACGTGGATTGCAAATCCATCAACAGTGCTCAGTTCAATGCAAGCTTTCACTCAACGAATAGGAGATTCCAACATGTTCGACCCAATTGAATCCGAAACCCTCTGGCTGAATGTCACGAATATCGTGCTCGGCCTGGTGACTCTTGTATGCTTTGCGGCAGTGGTTGGCGTAACGATCCGCGAGGTTGCAGTTCGAGCCCGCAAACGCGTTCCGGTTTTTGCTGACAACGACAACCATACACTCGTTCTCTCCGATCTTGGAGTCACAATGGCAGATGGTGGTGAAAAGATCGACGAGACACGAATGAGCA
The DNA here is from genome assembly GCA_019637975.1 of Bacteroidota bacterium. NCBI lineage: Bacteria > Pseudomonadati > Bacteroidota > Bacteroidota bacterium. Next base: position 21,418 of record JAHBUR010000046.1, read on the forward strand.
ACACGAAGAAGGATGACTCGTCCAACATCCATCGCTCGAACAACTAACGCGTACCTGACAGGAAGAAGGCAACGACCATGAGATGCCCGTTTCTTCGTGAGGCACAGGTGAAATACTGTCAGGCGTCGGCATTCCGGAAGATGATTGTCCGACGCCCCGAGGAGCCCGCCAGCGAGCGGTGTTCATCACCCGAGTATGTCAACTGCCCGGCTGCCAAACAGCACCATGAAGAGCAGCCCAGCCTTTCGCATTGTCCGTTCCTGCATGAATCACTTGTGCAGTATTGTGCAGCGACCTCTGTAGTCAAGTACATCCCGTACAGTGAGGGGGCACTCTCGCATTGCGGCAACGAGAGCCATAAGTATTGCGAGTTATTCCTCGCTCTTGCGAATCCCGGTGGAACAGGGTTGCATTCAGTCACAAGCCATCCGCAAGATCTCAGCAACCGCGATCATCTCGTCGAAGATGTGCATCTCCCGGGCTGGTTGTGGTATTCAGCAAATCACATGTGGCTCGACACAAGCAGCGACGGGCTCGTGCATATCGGTGTCGATGCATTCTTTGCACGAATCCTGGGCTCGATAGACCATCTGTCGTTTATTACAGCACGCGGGCTTCATCATCCGGCCGTCGTCTTTACCGTTCAAGGCGTGGATGTACAGCTTGTTTTTCCGCGGGCGATCAATATCACGAAAATTAACTCCTATCTTCGGACGAACCCCTCAAAACTCCTTGCACAACCTTACACGCTCGGTTGGTTATTTGAGGGAACAGTAACGAAGGAAGAAACAAGCCGCCCATCCGGTACCTTGCTGAACGGACTTGTCACAGGAAATGCAGCGGTGGAATGGATGACCGCAGAGTTGCAGCGGATAACAAATCTTGTGCATCACCTGTCACATCAGCCGGATGCACTTGGCGAGCAACTCATGGCTGACGGCGGGGCTGCGCAACCCGGTGTTATTTGCCATTTGTCACGGGATCAAAAACTACACTTGTTCCATGAATTCTTCTCGCCGTTGGCGAGCCGGAGGTCTGTGCAATGAAATACAGGGGCGTCATCTTCTTCATCACAGGACTTGCAGCTTCACTCGCGCTTGGATGGTTTGCTTTTCCGCTTGCCCTGTACAGGCCGGAGCATCAACCGATGCAGTTCAGTCACAACACTCATGCTGGCGAACAGATGGGTATGGCCTGCGAAGATTGCCATGCGTTTTCCGAGAACGGACGATTTATTGGTATTCCACAAACTGCGAAATGCGGCGAGTGCCATGCCGCTCAATTGGGCGAGAGTGAAGACGAGAGAATTCTCGTCGAAGAGTACGTCATGCCTGAGCGTGAAATCCCATGGAAGATCTACTCACGACAACCCGACAATGCCTTCTTCCCGCACGCGGTACATGTAAAATCGGGCGAATTGACATGCGAAGCGTGTCACGGTCCGCACGGAGAGAGTGAGCATCTGAGGCCGTTTCATGTCAATCGAATCAGCGGGTACAGCAGGGATATCTGGGGAAAGAACATCTCGGGCTTCGCTTCACAACCGTGGGAAGGAATGAAAATGGATCGTTGCGTTCGATGCCACCAACAAAACGGCCGTGTCACAGGATGCATCGAGTGCCACAAATAACAAAAAGCGAAGAGTACACGAAACCAACATGACTATTACGCGAAGAGATGTATTGAAATTGGCAGGCGGTTCATTTCTCGGAATGCTATTCACTCCGGTTCCGTGGAAACTTGTTGATGACACGGCTATCTGGACTCAAAACTGGTCGCTCATACCACCGGTTCCACGCGGGCCCATCACACTCAAGTACTCTACCTGCACGTTATGTTCCGGCGGCTGTGCGCTCAAAGCGCGCTGTGTCAACGGAAATCCATTCGCCCTCGCCGGCGTACCGGATCATCCAATCAATCACGGCGTACTTTGCCAGGCAGGATTGACCGCCTACCATTTGTCGTATCATCCGCTGAGATTGCCGGAGCCGTACACATTTTCGGGCAAGATGAACGACAGCAAGCTGGTGGCAATGACACTCGATGATATCATTACTGAAATCTCAGCCGCCATGCATGACAATATAGGGGCTGTTGCTATTCTCGACCAGCGTCCGGGACGAATGATCTCCGGCGAATACCAACGGTTCCTCGCCGGATGCTCGAACGGAATGTACCTCCTTCCCCCCTCTCAAGAAGCATCGACACTTCGCGAAATCAGTAGAATGTCGGGTTCGAAGATGAACGCATTGGGGTTTGATTTTGAGAACACTCGTGTGATCCTGAGTTTTGGCGCTTCGCTTGTGGATGGGTGGGGAACGCCGGGAAGAATGATTCAACTCTTCGACAAAAGGAAGGAAACCGGGCTGCAGCTTATTCAAGTTGAAAGCTGCCAGTCCCGCACGGCATTGCAGGCCGACACGTGGCTGCCGGTGAAACCGGGAGCAGAGGCTGCGCTGGCCATGGGAATCGCAAATGTAGTTGTGCGGGAGAAGTTGTATCCGGCTTTCGCGAGGAAGGCCGCAACAGATTTTGAGCAATTCAAAAAAATGGCGGCGCAATTTCCACCACAGTACGTTGCAGAGAAATGCGGAATCCGGGCTGAGCAAATTATCGAGACTGCGCACGCCGTTGCCGGGAATCCATCGATCATTCTTTCGGGTTGCGATCCGGGCGGAGGGCCGTTGGCCAAAGATGCGGAGTCAGCAATCACCGGGCTTAACATTCTCCTCGGCAACGTTGGCAGGAAAGGAGGGATCGTGTCCCGCAATGAATTGCCCGGAACTGCCGGGAGTGGCATTCAACCCCTGTCAATCGCCGAGGCAGCCGACCGTTCCATTCAAGTACTTATTGTTGACGGGGCGGAGTCCGGCTATGCAATTCCGTGGTCACTTGTCGAGCGCAAGCTCGTCCCTGAGAAGGGTATCGTCGTGAGTCTGTCACCGTACATGACGCCCCTTTCGGCACACGCTGACTATCTTGTTCCGTCGCCGGCTCAATTCGAATCCCTGGATGAAGTCGCAACGCCCGAGACAGCCTCGGTAGCGTCGTTCAGTCTTTCAATGCCGCTGAACAGGAAATCACAAAAGAGTGTCGAGCCGATCATATTTTTGCAAAAACTCGCGGAAGGCACCGGATTGGCGGGACTGAACTTTACATCAACCGAAGAAATGTTAAAGCAACGCGCGGAGGCGATTTACGCCTCGCAGCGGGGCAGCATCTTCTCTTCTCCGGACGGCAAGACAAGAGGTCTATCCGAAATGTCGAGTGCCGATGATTTTTGGACGGCGTTGACAGAAGGTGGATATTGGATTGATGATGAATCTCCACAGAAGGCGAATCAGACATTCGGGATTCTACGCAGCGACGTTACGTTGAACGTCCCGGCAGCGGAAGCACAAACCAACAGGCTCACACTGATACCTCGCGGGTCGAAATGCGCAACGGCTTCGGCATCTCTTTCTCCCATGATGAGCAAGGTATTTCAAGAATCAAACCTCCGCGACATTTCGGGGCGTGTCGCACTGAATCCCGTTACCGCTGCTGAACACAAAATTGAAGACGGATCAACAGCTACGCTACGGACAGAACGGGGCGGGTTGAACGTCGTAGTATATCGTGATGCGTCTGTGATGCCGGGCATTATCAGCGCGGCGGTCGGACCATCTCCCAACAAATCCGAAACACCCGAACAGACAAACGGCGATGGCGTTCTTGCGCTTTGCGCATTGTCGGACGACGGAACCTGGAGGGTGACTCAAGCAACGATCGAGAAATCATAACATCATGAAATCAGTACAACAACACGGTCAAAAGCACTCGCGCTACGGCATGGTCATCGATCTCGACCGATGCAACGGCTGCGGCACTTGCATGGTTGCGTGCGCCATCGAAAACAACGTTGCACCGGCCGAGCGGAAACAAAACACACGGACAGGTAATACCTGGATGCTCGTCTCGAAGGTATCGAACGGCAGGGAATTTCCTTTGAGCGATTCGGTCTTCATCCCGATGATGTGCCAGCAATGCGACAAGAACGTGCCTTGCGTTACCGTATGCCCGCAAAATGCCGTTGAGGTTGATCCGGCGACGGGAATAGTCGGACAGATTCCCCAACGATGTCTCGGCTGCCGGTACTGCATGGCCGCATGCTCGTATCATGCACGCTATTTCAACTGGTGGGATCCCCAGTGGCCGCAAGGGATGGAACAG
>JAHBUR010000047.1 GCA_019637975.1 Bacteroidota bacterium
CACCGTTCGGAACTCGCCGAGTCCGGCGCCTCCGTGATCATCCTGAGCGCCAACGAGAACGGTGAATGTCCAATCACGTGTCGGCGTGCCAAAATATTTTAGCGGGATGGCGAAGCTGATCGTTCCCGTCTTCATATCTCCCAACGGATTGGCAACATCCGCTTCTGCCGGCCTGTATTCTGCAAGTATCTTTTCCTTGTCGTCCTCTAATCGGACGCCTCCTCCAACAAGGATGAGTTTCTCGTAGGCATGACGCTCATCGAGAACGTAGTTGGCATTCTGCTCCACCAACCTCTTTCCGGAGTCCTTTACCCCATCTTGATCTATTGCAATTGCGGCGTAGGTGAGCTGAAAGCCGTATTCGGGATGCCACCCCGGGTTCGAAAGCGCCCTAAACGAAAGCCGGAAGTAGGCGTTCTTTTCATCTACGGAGCACGAAAAGCCGGTTAAGTCAAACGAGCCGGGTACAAAAGCAGAGTTCTTGGGGTAGTCATATGCTCCCGTGCCCAAATCATCACCTTCGGGATCATGTGCGTTGACGATTTGCTTTGCTTTGGGGTTTGAGAGTTTTACTTGAGAATTCGTCAGGAGCGGATGGTCGGGTCCCTTCAAAGCTCTGAGTCCTGACTTAAGTTTGGGAGTGGCGAGATTGAGTTTGGCGAGGCTCTCAGGGATGAGTCTTTTTGAGTAAGTTGTTGTGATATCAGTGGCCTTAACTTCATTTATTTCAAGACTTACGCCACTTCCTTTAACAACGTATCTTGAGGTGGAGTTTGGAGGAAGAAGAAACCTGGAAGAGATTTCTTCATTCCCTTTCCGAGGGAGGTTGATTTCGGCGGTACCTCCGCGCCGAAAGTTTCTGCCATCTATCTGAACCAAGGTGGAATCGTCCCGTTGCAGGACCTCGATGGGAACTGCCCTTCCGTTCAGATTGATCGTTGCTCGTATGCTCCCGAGGGCGGCAGGCAGCTTGGGCCTCAGAGTGAGGTGGTGGCGGAGCATATCAACACGAATTCCCAAATAGTCGTCGTAGAAGTTGCGGATAACCTCAGCGAGGTTCCAAGCCTGTGAGAACGTGCCGGAAAGCCGGGGCTCTTTCTCTTTCGGGCGTGCGATGGCGTCGAGAAGTTCTGATTGAGTTCCGACAGCGCCGCGGTTCAGAATTTGGTGGATTGTGTTACGGGATATTCGCCACGCCAACTCTTGCTTGTTAAACGCACAGAGCTCAGATATGACGGGCCCCTGCACCCACGTCCAGACCGTGCCGTTGTGATATGCCGCGTCCTTTGGATAGTATGGACTGTATTGATGGTAGGGGTGGAAATTCTCGTCGTTTTGCGAAAGCGAGGCGACACCGTATTCGTACGTGAGATTGTTGGTGACGGAAAGAAGAACCTCGGCTCTCATTGATTCGTCAAGAAGAGGAGAGACAAAAATTTGATTCGGTCGGAGTTGATCGTCGGGTGTGCCGTCTTTGTTGACATGATCGGCGATTCCTCCTTTGTAGAAGAAGTAGTGAGGGAAGTTCTTCTTCAACTTCTGCAATTGGCTGTTCCACAATGCCGCCGAAGTAACGTCGCCGATTCGTGAAGCGAACCAAATGCCCGCCTCAAGTTGCTTCGCCCACAACGCCTGAATGTCGTTCGCCCGGTTTCCCCTCGGACTCCAAGGCCCATCGGGGCCGACAGCATCCATCCATGTCTCAGCGTCTCCGTGTGTCAGGAATCCGAGTGAGTCGCAATGGTATTTCAGTGTTCCTTCAATCGAGCGAAGGATGGTCGGATAGATTTCGAGCATGAATGTCGAATCGCCGGAACGCTCAACATAGTCTCTCGCCATCATCACAAAGCGTGGCGTACCGTCGGCGGTGTTGTACGCCTTGTCGGTTGTTGTGATGATGTTGGGAATTCTTCCGTAGTCCGTTGAGTTGCCGTCGAGTTGCTGGTAGGCGGCGAAGCTTTGCAGAATCTGTTTTGCTTCCGTGAACCTTCCCTGCACAAGTGTTGCGCCTAACAGCGAGATGAATGTATCCCGACCCCAATAATTATTGAACCACGGCAATCCCGCAAAAATACCTTTCGTGATCTGATTCATGATCAGAGCATCGAGCGAGAGCTTCGCCCATGCAAGGGCTTTGTTGAATTGCTTGTTATCCGTTTCGACACGGGTTTCGTGCAGCAGTTTCTCCATTCTTGCCCGGCGCTTCTCGTGATAGTGCTCTTTCCTGGCAAGATATGTTTTTGCTGCTACTTCCGCCTCTTCAAGCGTGTTGGCGACGCTAAAGACTATTGTATGTGATTTCGTTCGCTGGGCAATCATCATGATGGGAGAGAATTGCAGTCCCTTCTTATCCGATTTGAGTTGCGGCAGAAATCCACTTCCGTGAAGTGCCAGCCAGAGTGGAGGGGAAGCCGGTTGATTTGTTGCACGTTCAAGGTGGCTTGTTCGTGCGACGAGTGCCAGTTCCGATTTCAGCCTGATGTCGTACTGATCTGCTGATTGTCCGTCGGAGAAGTAAGGAACGACGTCGATATGAATCGGTTTCGGCGCAGTGATCGTTACCGAGAACACGGCGAGACTGTCGGCGAGTCGTACCTCCTCAACGATTCCGTTCTTGTATGTTCGCTTGAGATAATCCGGATAGACAATCGTCTTCAGCGCCGAGGCACGGTCAAGCTTCTTCTCATCTACCCAAATCTCATAATCATCAAGAAACTCGATGCCGAAGACATTGAATCCCTGCCAGCTTGTTTTGTTTGCAGAGTTCGTTTCTCCGTACAAGAATGCCGTTTCTTTATTCGTGTACGCAAACTCACGGGATATGCCGCTGACCTCAATGGCGAGTTCATCGAGTGATTGCGAAAATGCCGTGGAGAAAAGCAGAAATGCCGCAATAGTCGCCTGAACCCTGTACCGCGATACGGTAAGCGTAAACCTTTTGTTCATTGTCTTCTCCAGAAATATTCCAGAATGTTCTTGATTCGTGCCCGCCAGTTGGCCCAGTTGTGCGACTCGGGAAATTCTTCGTAGTGAACCGTGTAGCCTTTCTTGAGCATAATGTCTCTCATCTTCAAAGCCTTTTCCTGTGCATCGTGAATTGTTCCGGTTCCGATGTAGAAGTTGATGTTCTTTCTCCGCGAATTCTGAACCAGCGCAATCATTGAATCCTTCATCCACCAATATGATGGAGATTGTGCCGCGCAGAGTCCGAAAACATCCGGACGTTTGAATGCCGAGTATGTTGCAATCAATCCTCCCAATGACGCTCCCATGATTGCTGTATTCTCAGGCTGCCTGAGGAGTCGGTACTTCCTAAGCCTCAGCGGACGAAGTTCATGTGTAAGGAATGTGACAAACGAATCCCGCATCGCATAGTCTTGCATGCGTGTGCTTGTTTCGGCCTTGTGAATATCCGTTCGGGCATCGATGAACACCGCAACAACCGGGCGGATGCGTTTGTCCGCAATCATGTTATCCAACACGTTGTGCATTCCGGCAAGCGAAAGGTACTCGCCGCCGTCGGTGACATAGATCGAGGGATACTGTTTGCGGCTGGAACCTGAATAGTCCGGCGGAAGGTACGTGAACACAGTGTATGTTCGCCGGAGGAGTTTGCTGTGAATACGCAGTGTATCGATCCGCCCGTGAGGAATATCAGCCCGGTATTCACTCTCGACAGGCGGCTTGTAGAGTGGCATCGTGACTTCGGAATTCGGCCCGAAGCCGCCTGTAACTTGTTGTCGGTTAAGAGGATCGAGCATCCACACGGAATCCACAACAAGCTTGTACTCGAATCTGGCAGCCGGGTGCATAGAGACTGAGAGGTGGAAGAAATGTGTGCCGGCAACTCTCATCATCGTATCCGCGTCGGCATTCCAACGATTGATGTCACCGGCAACGCTCACCCGTCGGGCAGGCCCGTGATACAGAAAATGAACCGTGGAATCTCCAACTGCCGGTCCGCCAGTATGACGTATGTGATGGAGATATTCCTCAACGATCCGCGTGCGTGCAATTGAGTCTTGGGTTTTGTAGAGATTGTCGAGCAAATCCTGGAATGACGAAGCGTCGCGGACTGAATCAATTTGCCGGGAGAGAGATGACGACGTCAGAGTTAAAATCATCGTCGAAAGCAGAAACGCTTGCAACGCCGATCTCGCAAGAAGCGCTTTCATTACTGCGTTGCTGAGAGGAACCAGCGGAGGATGTATGGAAGTTCGTTGCGCCACCGTCCCCAACTGTGACCATCGTTAAATTCTCTGAAGTGATACACGTATCCTTGCTGATGCAGTATTCTCTTGAGGCGTTGGTTGGCCGCATAAAAATCACCTTCACCCGAACCGGCCGGGTTCTCGCCGACATTCCGTTCATATTTTCCGACGTCGAGGTAAATGCGCAAAGGTTTCGGAGTGGATTCCTTGAACATCGTCCAGAGTGTATCGTTTCTGAACGAAACTCTTCCGGACTGGCTTGCAACATTGCCGACACTGTCCGGCGCGACAAAGCCGATGTACAACGACATCAACCCGCCGTACGAATCGCCTATCACATAGCGATCCGCCGCCGTTTGCTTCGTGTTGTACTTCTTGTCGATCAATGGGATAAGCTCGGCTGTGAAGAACTTCACGTACGCGTCGTTGAGAGCATACTCCGTTCTGCGATTGCGTTGCGGTTCGGCAGGGGGAACGACAAATACGCCGATTACAGGAGGGATGGAGCCGGACGCAATCAGATTATCGAGAACAGTAGGCGCCTTTGCAAAATTGATGTAGTCTGATCCGTCCTGAAAATAGATGGTCGCAAATCGTGAACGTGCCGTGTCATATCCTGCCGGAAGGTACACGAACACGGTGCGGCTGTAACCGAGCGCCGTGCTTGCATGCGTGAACGATGTAACCGTCCCTTTCTTGATGTTCGATGTCGGAAGATATTCGGAGGAACGCACAAAGCCCGGCATCACCAGTTCGGAATGATCACCGTAGCCGCTTTGCGACACTGAAGGATTATTCGGGTCAAGAATGTCCTTTGCATTGACTGCGAGCAGGTAGTCGAGGCGGGCATCTTCCTCAAACGCAAGTGTGGTGTAAAACAGATCGGAGCCGGGAAGGCGCTTGAGGCGAATCTTGAAATGCCAGCTTGTGAAATCGCCGTACACGCTCACGGAGTCGGCGCCGCTCCGGTACAGAAACGTGACGTGCCGCTTGTTCGAATCGATGAAGGGAATTCCCTGCCGCGTGGCCTGCCGCCAGAATTGTGAAACGAGAGAGTCACGGACGGAAGGTTCGGTTTGTTCCGTGTGTTGCTTGAGGAAATCGTTGAATGAAGCAAATCTGTGCTGACTTACGGCAGTGAATGAGCACCCGATGGCAAGGGAGATCACGACTGCAAAGCGTGTGCTAACGTTCATGCGGCTCGGATTGGTTTTTTGGTTGATTGATGTGTGTAGAGAATATACAAACACGTACAGTGAATTCAAATGTTGAGTGCGTGCGGTTGATCTGCCGCACGGTTGTTCGTTGAATCTTTGCGAAGGTTCCTTGCACGTCCGACGGGCAAGAAGTATATTTAGAACAACATCTCACATCGGACTCATCATGTCTTCACACCCGCTTGTTGTAGGAATCGCCGGGGGAACCAGTTCCGGCAAGACAACCGTTACGCGTGCAATTGCCGCTGCTCTGGGCGAAACGAACATCGCATTGCTTCAGCACGACTCGTACTACAAGGATTTGAGCCAGTTTGGCGGAAAGCAGTCACACGAAATCAACTTCGATCATCCCGATGCGTACGATACCGAGCTGTTGATTCAACATATTCGTGATCTGAAAGCGGGCAGAAGCATCACGCAGCCGGTATACAGTTACACGACCTATCGCCGCACACACGAGCAAAGGATTGTCGAGCCGAAGCGGATTATCATTGTGGAAGGGATTTTGATTTTCTTCGAGCAAGAGTTGCGGGACATTATCGACGTGAAAGTGTTTGTCGAAACCGATGACGATGAACGCGTGTTGCGCCGTATCCGGCGCGATGTTCTCGAGCGGGGCCGCACGATTGAATCGGTGATGGAGCAGTACATCGCCACCGTAAAGCCGATGCACCTCGAGTTTGTCGAGCCGTCCAAACGCTGGGCCGATGTCATTATCCCGCGTGGGGGAGAGAACCATGTTGCAATCGATCTTGTCGTGCGCATGCTGCGGACGTTGGATGTGGCGTAGGCTTGACAGTCAGATCTATCATCAATTATCGAAATGGACATGCCGCCCCGATAGGGCTACGCGGTCTGGGGCCGTACCTTTTCTACAAACATATCGTCCCTATCGGGACTGAAATTTGTGTGATGATGCGTGAAGCGAAAACGAGTGCCCGAAACCAACGCCGGAGGCGTGACATGTTTGTAGCATTAGAACACATGCAAGGATAGCTCCGTCAGGAGCGTGATGTCCCTTGGGTTGGATATTTATCGCGAGCCAGCTCGTAGGCTCCCGCCCCGATGGGGCTACGCGGTCTGAGGTCATACCTTTTTTACAAACATATCGTCCCTATCGGGACTGAAATGAGTGCGAAGATACGCGAAGCGACAACCAGTACACGAAACTTACGCCGGAGGCGTGACATGTTTGTAGCATGGAAGACGAATTGAAGGATAGCTCCGTCAGGAGCGACATGCGTGTACACCCGTTCTCCACTACACCAAACCCACATGGAACATCACGGAGGAAACATGGCAAACACCTTCACGCAAATCTACATTCACATTGTCTTCTCCGTCCAAGGCCGCCACAACGTGATTTCCAAAGAACACAAAGAGGAATTGCACAAATACACAACCGGTATTATCACTCACAAAGGCCAGAAGCTTCTTGCGATTCATGCAATGCCCGATCACGTCCATATTCTCGTCGGGTTGAAGCCTGACAAATCCATTTCCGATCTGGTCCGTGATATCAAGGCAAATTCCTCACGCTTTATTACGGAGAAGAAATGGGTGAGAGGCAAATTCCGGTGGCAGGAGGGGTTTGGCGCTTTTTCCTACTCTCATTCACAACTCACAGCCGTAATCAACTACATACGCAATCAAGAAAAGCATCATGCAAAAAGGACCTTTCGCCAAGAATACATTGAGATGCTGCGCAAGTTCAACGTTGAGCACGACAGCAAGTATTTGTTTGAATGGATAGAGGGTGGTTGATAAAGATCAGGCGAGACCGGATTTCTCCTCGTTGCGACGAGAACTGCACAGAGATTGATTTAGTCGAGCGCATGTTGCGAATGCTGGATGTGGCGTAATACCTCTTTGTTTGCTTCTCCCGCCTGATTTGAATATATTTTTGAAGATTTTTTCATCAATTCATCATGCTCAAGACTTCTCACGCATCACACGCGTCAACAACTGCTTCGGCGTACCGCAAAACGGTGTTGCCGAACGGCATCCGCGTTGTCACGGAGACGATTCCGTACGTTCGTTCGGTGTCGCTCGGTGTGTGGGCAAACGTCGGGTCGCGTGACGAGAACGAGAAGCAGAACGGCATCACGCACTTTCTTGAACACATGGTGTTCAAGGGAACGAAGAACCGGAGCGTGCGCAACATTGCGCAAAGCCTCGAGTCGTTGGGCGGCTACCTGAATGCTTTCACAACAAAAGAACAGACCTGCTTCTATGCCCGCGTGCTCGATCTCCACGTTGGCGAAGGGATGGATGTCCTTGCCGATCTTGTTCAGAATGCGACGTTCAAGAAAGAAGAACTTGAGCGCGAAAAACTCGTCGTTATCGAAGAACTGAAGAACGCCGAAGACGATCCTGAAGATATCATCCACGATCACTTTGATAAAGCGCTGTTTCCCGATCACTCGCTCGGCTCTCCCATAATCGGAACGGAAGAAAATCTGCGACGTTTCAAGCGTGAGGATTTGTTCTCGCACGTGAAGCGGCACTATCACACTTCACGCATTGTTGTTGCAGCCGCCGGAAACATCGACCATGATCAGCTTGTCCGGCTTGTCGATGAGCATTTGAAAAGCCTTCCGACGAACGGCTACGCATATAAGAGAATCGGTGGTCCCACGTCGGTCGATCATAACACCTACGCCGAATTTCCCCGCCCGATCAAACAGGCGCATGTCTGCCTCGGAACAGTCGCCTACAGCATCACGCATCGTGACCGTTATCCGCTGATGGTCATGAATGCATTGTTAGGAGAGGGGATGAGTTCGCGCCTGTATCAGAATATCCGCGAGAAGTACGGATTTGCATATAGCGTGTATTCGTACACAAATCTATTGAGCGATACAGGCTTGTTCGGGTCGTACATTGCAACGGATCAGAAGAATATCAAAAATTCCATCGAACTGATTCATAAAGAGCTCGACCGGCTGAAAACAAAGCCCGTTCCGAAAGCCGAACTCGAGCGGACAAAGTCGCAAATCAAAGGCGTGCTGATGTTAGGGTTGGAAAATATGTCGGGGCGAATGATGCGGCTCGGAAGCAGCGAGTTGTACTTTGAATCGTTCACGTCCCTCGACACAATTCTCAAGAAAGTCGATGCTGTGACGCCCGATGCAATTCAACGCGTTGCCGTCGATCTGTTTAGAGAAGAAAAATTCTCCACCGTCATCGTTCGTCCGGCGTAACCTTTGGTATGATCACACTCGACAATCTCAATCCTCATCTCCTGAAAGCCGAATATGCAGTACGCGGGCCGATTGTTATCCGTGCCCAGCAGTTGGAGGAGCGGGGAAAGAAGATCATCTACTGCAACATCGGCAATCCGCAGGCACTGAAGCAGAAGCCGCTGTCGTATATCCGGCAAACGTTGAGTTTGCTCGAATACCCCGAATTGTTGAACAAGCCCGACATTCTCAAACACTACCCGAAAGATCTTGTCGAGCGGGCGAAAATGATCCTGCAGAAACACCCGCACGGAACGGGAGCCTACTCGCAGAGCGCGGGGATTCCGTTCATCAGGAAGGCGGTTGCCGAGTTTATTGCGCGGCGCGACGGAATCCCGGCAGACCGTGATCATGTAGTTCTCACGGATGGCGCGAGCAAAGGTGTGCAGGCGGCGATTCTCGCGCTGCTCAAGAAGCCGAACGACGGATTCATGGTTCCGATTCCGCAATACCCGTTGTACAGCGCGACGATTGCGTTGTATGGCGGGACGCAAATCGGTTACTATCTTGACGAGGCTGCCAACTGGCAGTTGAACGAAGCCGCGCTGGAAGAAAGCATCGGCAAGGCAAAGCGTGAAGGCGTTCATCCCGTGGCGATTGCCGTTATCAATCCGAGCAACCCGACGGGGAGCGTGCTGTCGTACGAGAATATTCGGATGGTCGTCCGGTTCGCTCAACGTCACCATTTGTCCATCATGGCGGATGAAGTGTATCAGGAGAATGTGTACGACGCCGAGAGCAAGTTCTACTCGTTCGCCAAAGTCATGCACGACATGAACGACACGGCGACGACTCTGTTCAGTTTTCATTCCGTCTCGAAAGGATTTTTGGGAGAGTGCGGACATCGCGGCGGCTACTTGGAGTTCCGCAATATCCCGAATGATGTTCTCTCGGAGATGGTGAAACAACAAAGCATCAGTCTTTGCGCAAACGTCAGCGGACAAATCAACACGTACCTCATGGTCGATCCGCCGAAGCCGGGCGATGAGAGCTACGACATGTATGTGAGTGAGAAGAATGCCGTTCTCTCATCCCTCAAAAAGAAATCGGAAATCCTCTACGAGCGCATCAATCAGATTGATGGCATGTCAATGGACATTCCGCAAGGGGCGATGTACGCGTTCGTGAGATTCGAACTTCCGCCGGAACCGGGAGTTGATGTCAACGCTATGAATACGGAAGAACGACGGCTGTACGAACAGAGCCGCGACGAAGCGTATTGCATGAAGTTGTTGGAAGAAACGGGGATTTGCGTTGTTCCCGGTTCGGGGTTCGGGCAGGAGGCGGGGACGTTTCATTTCAGGACGACATTCCTTCCGCCCCAGGATGAGATTGAAGAGTTGGTGGAGAAGTTGAAGGCGTTTCATGAGAAGTACACGCGCTCGATGCTCGTTCCACTTTCTTGATTCGGAGTGACGATGGAGGTACAGAGCTTCGAGACTATTATCAGGGCGTTGAATGAAGCAAAGGTTCAATATCTGATTGTGGGAGGGATTGCGGTCAACGCGCATGGGTACGAGCGGTTGACGAAGGATGTTGATCTGGTCATAGGTCTCAAGCCTGACAATATTGTGAAAGGGCTTCGTGTTTTGAAGTCTATAGGGTACAATATGTCGATCCCGGTCACTCCCGAGGATTTTGCCGATGCAGCAAAACGAGACGACTGGCGCAAGAACAAGAACATGATCGTGCTCAAACTTTGGAGCGATGAGCATCGGCGGACCCCGATTGATGTGTTTGTGTACGAGCCGTTTGTTTTTGATGAAGAGTTCGCATCGGCATTTTGGTTTGCCGTTACCGACCAACTGAAAGCACCTGTCGTTCGATACGAGACACTGATTCGCATGAAGAAGGAAACCGGCCGACCGCAAGACTTGCTTGATGCGCAGACGCTCGAACAGATCCAGAAATGGAGAGAAGAGGATGCGCGAGAGTAAGGGCACACCCGCCAAAGACCCGTGGTACTGGTGTACTTCGGAAGGAGCGCGTGAACAAGTGTTGCGCCTTGGATTGGAAACCTCCTTCCGCGAGAAACTTGAGTGGCTCGAGGAAGCAGAGAATTTGACCATTCGCTTTCGCGAACAACGTGAACGCGAATGGAAGAACAAGCGGCAACGATCGTGATGCAGGCTTGACATAACTTGAGGAAATAGAATGGCGAAAATTACCATCGATGGAAAAATATTAGACGTAGATCCCAAGCGGACGATCATCGAGGCGGCACGAGAAAACGGCATCGAGATTCCGCATTTTTGCTGGCATCCGAAGCTCTCGGTGTCGGGTAACTGCCGGATGTGTTTGGTGGAAGTGGAGAAAATGCCGAAGCTTGCCATTGCATGCGCGACACAGGTGATGGACGGCATGGTGGTGCACACCGCCAACCCGAAAGTCATCAACGCCCGTGAAGCGGTGATGGAATTCCTTCTCATCAACCATCCTCTCGATTGCCCGATCTGCGATGAAGCGGGCGAGTGTAAACTGCAGGACTACGCCTACAAGTACAGCGAAGGTGCCAGCCGCTTCGACGAGAGCAAAGTTCACAAGCCGAAGCGTGTGGAACTCGGCCCGAACGTCATGCTCGACACCGAGCGCTGTATCATGTGTTCGCGATGTGTCCGGTTCTGCGAAGAAATAGCAAAGAAACCGCAACTCACATTCACACAACGCGGAACGCACGTTGAGCTGACGACATTCCCTGGCGAGCAACTCGACAATCCTTACTCGATGAATACGATCGATATTTGCCCCGTCGGTGCCTTGACCTCGCGTGACTTTCGATTCAAGGCGCGGGTATGGGAAATGTCGGCCACCGAAACCGTCTGTCCCGGCTGCGCACGCGGGTGCAATATATACTCGTGGGTGCGCAACAACGAAATTCTCCGGCAGACTCCCCGCTATAATCCGGAAGTGAACGACTATTGGATGTGTGACAAGGGGAGATTGGAATCCTTCCGGCATGTGAACGTCGCCAATCGTATCAAACATCCCATGATGAAAAAAGACGGAGGATTGGTTGAAGTCGGTTGGGATGAAGCGATAGCAAAAGCCGCGTCGGAGTTGAAGACATTCAAGAAATCCGAAATTGCCGTCATCGGTTCGGCATACGATACAAACGAAGACAACTATCTTCTCCAGAAATTCGCCTCGGAGGTTCTCGGTACGCGGCATATTGACTTCGCCCGTCATGTTG
The DNA here is from genome assembly GCA_019637975.1 of Bacteroidota bacterium. Classification (NCBI taxonomy): domain Bacteria; kingdom Pseudomonadati; phylum Bacteroidota; species Bacteroidota bacterium. The sequence continues at coordinate 11,861 of JAHBUR010000047.1, forward strand.
TTGAAGGTGATGAGGATGATCTTCTCATCCGAGCCGACAAGACCCCCAACACGTCCGGAGTACGTCTTGTCGGTGTTCATCCCCGCGAAGGCGGATTGAATTTCGCCGGAATGATCAAATCGATCAAAGAAGGAAGTATCAAGGCTCTGTTCGTTGTGGATGATAATATTGCTGCAGATCCGGCAGTCGCTGATGCGTTGAGCCGTCTCGAACTTCTTGTCGTGAATTTCTCGTTCGAGAATGAAACAACCCGCCTCGCGGATATTCTGTTTCCGTCTTCAACCTTTGCAGAGAAGAACGGCACGTTCACGAACTTCGAAGGACGTGTGCAACGCATTCGTCCATCGGTGGCTACGCTCGATCAGGACAGGTCGCTTGATGGATTTGCCATGAGCCGTCTTGACAAATTCGGCTCGCAGTTTGACCGCTGGGCGAAGGGCGCCAAACGCGATGCCCGCCCGACATGGAAGATTGTCGCCGGTATTGCATCGGTGATGGGGGCGAAGTACAAATACAGCACTGCCGAAGACGTGTTCAATGAAATCGCCTCGCACGTCGAGGGCTTCAAAGGAATGAGTTACAGAAAGATCGGGACCATGGGGATGATGCTGAAGAAGAAGGAACCAGTCGCAGTTAAAGCATAAGAGCCGAGTATGGAATTTGTCATCATTTCAGTTATTAAGATTGTCGTTGTGCTGTTCATCGGCGTGTTGCCGTTGGTGGCGAACCTTGTGTACGCCGAGCGTAAAATCAGCGCGGCGATTCAAAACCGTATCGGCCCGAACCGGGTCGGCCCGTGGGGATTGTTCCAGTCGCCGGCGGATGTGCTGAAACTCTTCATCAAGGAAGATATCGTTCCCGCAACGGCGCACAAATTCGTGCATACACTTGCGCCCGTCATCTCCATCTCGGTTGCGCTGGTGACGATAGCGGTTGTGCCATTCGGCGACACGATCGAATTGTTCGGCTACCAGATCAAGCTGATGATTGCCGATGTCAATATCGGTATTCTCTACATACTTGCGCTCACATCACTTGGTGTGTACGGGTTGACGCTGAGCGGCTGGTCGTCGAACAACAAGTATTCGCTGCTCGGCGGACTTCGTTCTTCAGCCCAACTCATCAGTTACGAATTATCGCTCGGCCTTTCCATCATCGGCGTGATAATGATTGCCGGAACTCTCGAACTTGACAGGATTGTTGAGTTACAAGAAGGCTGGAGATGGAATATCTTTCTGACACCGATCGGGTTCATCACATTTCTTGTTGCATCATTTGCTGAGACGAACCGTTTGCCGTTCGACTTGCCCGAAGCAGAACCTGAACTTGTCGGCGGCTATCATACGGAATACAGCGGCATGAAATTCGGCGCATTCTTCCTTGCCGAGTATGCCAACATGATCACGTCGAGCGCGTTGATCGTGACGCTGTTTCTCGGTGGCTGGCAGGTGCCCGGTGTGCATTCGCTCGGACTTTCGCCGCTGTGGGTGAGCATTCTGCAAATCCTTGCCTTCATGGTGAAGGTCGCGTTCATGCTGTTCTTCTACATGTGGATCCGGTGGACAATTCCCCGGTTCCGCTACGACCAGTTGATGAATTTGGGGTGGAAGGTGATGCTGCCATTGGCGTTGTTGAATCTGTTCCTGACAGGCGCGCTGCATTTCATCGCGCCGGGCATTTGGTAACTACAAGCATAGCTCACTGAAGAGAGAAGTGATGTCAACAGAAGTCCGAAAGACAGTCAAAGAAGCAGAGCAAATCCGCGGCAAGGATCTTTCCTTCCTGCAGAAAACCTACATTCCCGAAATCGTGAAGGGAATGGCAGTCACGTTCAAATCAATGATTGCGCCGAAGTTTACCCGCCAATATCCTGAAGAACGATTCAACCCGCAACCGTCGTATAGGGGGCGACCTGTTTTGGTGGAGGATAAGGGGCATGAACGCTGCGTCGCGTGCGGCTTGTGCGCACGAGTATGTCCGGCGCTTGCCATCGAAGTACAAGCTTCGGAAACGGAGCTGGAAAAAGAACGTTACCCTGAACGCTTCGAAATCAACATGCTGCGCTGCATCTTCTGCGGGTTCTGCGAGGAAGCCTGCCCCGAAGAGGCAATCGTGATGAGTGACGAGTATGAACTCGTCTTCCAGCATCCCGAAGATGCCATCTACGGCAAGGACAAGCTGCTGATGTCGAAACAACGTCTCCAAACCCGGCTTGATTTTCTGAAGAAGACACGCTGATTCCCGATTGGCCGGGCGAAAGCTCCATTTTTCCATTACATCAGATCAACCGATGAAACGGAGTCTTCTGCTTCTTGTCTGTGTTGTTCACGCGGCGTCTTCATTCCCCTCCGACAAAGACAAGTACTCGTCATACGCCAAAGTCAGAATTCTCGCCTCAACTCCTGCCGATCTTGAATTGATTCAGCGCCAGGGCGTCGATCTCGACCATTACACGGGAAAATTGGGAGAAGGAATCGAGGTCGTCATCAACCAGGACGCGATTGAAGCGTTGCAGAGAATTGCTTTTCCGTACGAAGTACTTGTTCCCGACATGGACGCGTACTACAAGAGTCGTGCAAAGAATGTCGGGCCGGAGCTCGATGAGAGCAGGCGAATCCTTCACCAAAACGGCATCAACGGATTTCGATACGGGTCGATGGGAGGATTTTTGACGTATGGCGAGATGATTCTGCAACTCGATACGATGCGTTTGATGTATCCGAATCTGATTACTGCAAAAGAATCCCTCGGCGTGACTGAACAGGGTCGAACCATTTGGGGAGTGGAGATTTCTGATAATCCGGGTGTTGTCGAACCGGGCGAGGCCGTGGTGCATTACGACGCTTTGCATCATGCCCGCGAGCCGCAGGCGATGGCGACCATCATGTACTACATGTACTGGCTTCTTGACAACTACGGCACTGATCCCGAAGCAACGTACCTTGTGAATAACAGGCGGATGTGTTTCGTTCCGGTCGTCAATCCGGACGGCTACTTCTACAATCAATCCACAAATCCGAACGGTGGAGGAAACTGGAGGAAGAATCGTCGCAACAACGGAAATGGCAGCTACGGGGTGGATTTGAACCGCAACTACAATTACATGTGGGGGTACGATAACACGGGATCAAGCCCCACCCCTTCTTCCGACACATATCGGGGGCCTTCACCGCTTTCCGAGCCCGAGGCTGTGGCAATCCGGAACTACACAATGAGCAAGCAGCCTTCGGTTGCCATGTCTGCGCATTCGGTCGCGGGACGCTATCTCAATCCCTACAGCTTCAAAGACACGGTAGTGGCGTACGAGTACTATGCCCAGTTTGCGAGCGACTTCACGGCGCACAACAACTATTTGTACGGAACGGTTGTTCAGATGCTTGCCTACAACTCCAACGGCACAACGAGGGACTACCTGCATCACGATTTGGGATGTTACGCGTGGACACCTGAAATGGGCGGCAGCGGATTCTGGCCGCTGCAATCCGAGATTGTGCCGATTGCCCAGGAGAATCTTCTCGCCTGCAAGTATCTGTCGTGGATTTCCGGAGCCTTTGCCGATTTCCAATCATTCCGGCTCGTCGGAAAAGAGTATGTGATACGGGGTGACACGCTTCGGTATCTGATAACCTTGAGAAACAAAGGCGTTTCCCTTCCGGCAAACGATGTTGCAGTCTCTGTTCAATCACTTTACCCTCACGCTACTGCCATCAACGCTACAGCCTCATATCCGCCGATAGATTCGGGAACATATGCTGCCAACACAACGCCGTTTGCGTTCAGAATAGATGCCTCGGCAATAACAGGTGATGAGATGAAGTTTGTCGCGGTCACCACACAAGAGGGGATTGAAACCTCGCGTGATACGTTCTCGGTAGTTGTCGGATATTCTTATGTTCTTTTTGAAGAAGATGGCGAGAACGGCATCGGCAATTGGACACGAGGAGGTAACGGCGTTCAGTGGGACACAACGTTCGTGATGGCGTACAGGGGCTCCCGTTCGATTACCGACAGCCGTTACGGAAACGTTGCGAACAGCACGAACAACACGCTCACTCTCACAAATCCCGTGAACCTTCTTGGAATGAACAGTCCCCGGGTGGAATTCGTCGCCCGATGGGCAAATGAATCGCAATACGACTACGTTCGTCTTCAGCTCAGCACGAACAACGGATCTTCGTGGATCAATCTCGCGGGCAGGCATACAACACTGGTTGGCGGCCAACCTTCTTACTCGGCGAACAAGGGGAACTGGGCTTGGGAGAGTATCAGCCTTCTGCCGTATGCCGGTCAGCAGGTGAGGTTGCGGTTCAATCTTGTCACCGACGCCGGTTTGCGCGGCGACGGGTTTTACTTCGATGAATTCAGAATCGTTGATTACCGCGACAGCTCGACTACGGGAGTGAGCGACGACGTGCCTCAGCCCTTGTCATTCTCGCTTTCTCAAAACTACCCGAATCCCTTCAATCCATCAACAACCATCAGCTTTTCCGTCCCTTCGGGACGAGACCGCGTCCGCTCTGCGGACGGGCAACTGCCAACAACGAGCCACGTGACACTCAAGGTGTTCGACCTTCTCGGAAAGGAAGTGGCAACTTTGGTTGACGGGCCGACGGAGGCGGGCGAACACGCCGTTCAGTTCAACGGCAGGGATCTTTCCAGCGGTGTTTATTTCTACAGGATGAGTGCTGGCGCTTTCAATCAGACGCGCGCCCTTGTTTTGGTGAAGTGACCGGCCTGATGATTTGGTGGAAGGTCTTTCCCTCAAATCAACCCGAATTGGCAATTTTTGGAAATCACCCCTCTTTTTGGTTAATTACTGCCGGTCTCTATCACATCCCCAAAATCCCTGTAGTGGATGTACTCTGGCTTGAAATCGTAGCCATTTTCATATTGGTGTCGTTTGTAGGGTTCTTCTCTGCAAGCGAGGTGGCCGTGCTTGCCACACGTAAAAGCCGCATGCAGGAGCTTGCCGAAGAGGGAGACCGCAAAGCCGCAGCTGTTCTGGCCTTTCAAACAAATCCCGAGCAGTTTCTTGCAACAATTCATGCCGGAGTGATTTTTTCGATGACACTGGCCGCGGGTGTCGGCGGTATTATGGGATTCCAGCATCTCGTCCCGGCTCTGACGGCAAACGAAACACGTTGGATTAGTGAAGGGGCTCACTGGATTTCATTGGGGATCATAGCCGTCTGCATCTCCTTTCTTCTCGTCGTATTCGGCGAGCTCGTACCGAAATCGCTTGCGCTCCGTTTTCCCGACCAGGTTGCCATGCGTGTTGCCCGGCCGATTCAGTTGGTTGCAACCGTCTTCCGCTACCCGATCCGGTTTCTGACGTGGGCGAGTAATCTCGTGCTGAAGCCGTTCAAAGACAAAACCTCTTTCACAGAGTCGAGAATCTCGGAAGAGGAATTCAAGTTGATGTTGGAAGAGGGAACGAAAACCGGCGTCATCGATAAAACCGAGCATGAGCTGATCGCCAGCATTTTCGAATTCACTGACACGGCTGCTAAAGATGTGATGATTCCGAGACCGGATGTTGTTGGGTTGAACATAGACATGAGTCGTGATGATGCTGTGCGCAAAGTGCTGGAGGAGGGCTATTCCCGAATGCCTGTGTACAAAGACACCATCGACAACATTGTCGGCATCGTGTACACGAAAGATATATTGGGATTGATGGAGTACAAAAACCTTATCATAATTCATGACATTCTTCGTCCGGCGTATTTTGTTCCGGAGACGAAGAAAATCAGCCAGTTAATGCGGGAGTTGCAGCAGCAGAAACTTCACATGGCGGTTGTGATTGATGAGTTTGGGGGAACGGCGGGCATCATTACGATGGAGGATATTCTCGAAGAAATCGTCGGCGAAATTCACGATGAATATGATGAAGAAGTGAAAGATGTAGAATCGGCCACCGACGGCACATTCGTTGTCAACGCTCGGATGTCCATTCACGATTTCAATGAACGGTTCGCTGTCGAGTTGCCGCAAACAGACGAGTACGAAACGATGAGCGGCTTCCTGCAAAAACAAACAGGCCGCATTCCGGAATTGAACGAAGTAATTCATTTCGAAAGTCTCGTCTTCACAATCGTGAAAAAGAGCCAGCGGAGGATTCGGTTGGTGAGGGTACAGAGAATCCAGAAGCCCGCGCCCTCTGACGCAACAGAGGCAGCCGAACTTGCTTCGACAAAGACATGACGACCACGCTTTCTCCTCTTGTCTCCATTGTTACCCCGACGTTCAACAGTTCACAGTTCATTGCCCGGACCTTGAAGTGTATTGCCGATCAATCGTATCTGCATATCGAACACATCATCATTGACGGCGGCTCGACGGATGGCACGCTTGATATTCTCGGACATCAGACACGCGCAAAGTGGATTTCCGGGCCGGACAACGGCATGTACGATGCCATCAACAAAGGAATGAAGATGGCAACGGGCGAGATTGTTGCGTACCTCAATTCCGACGATCTCTATTTCGAGGATACCGTCGGGCGTGTTGTGGAATTCTTCGATCAAAATCCAGACGCCGATCTTGTGTATTCCGATCTCTTGTATATTGATGAGAACGGCGAAAGCTTGTTTGTCCGAAAATATCCGCCGTTCGCGTGGAGGATGTTTGCAGTTCTCGACGGCTCGACCATTCCGCAGCAGACTGCCTTCTGGCGGAGACGTGTGCTGGAATCTGCCGGATATTTCGATTCGACGTTCAAGATGGCGGGGGATTTTGAATTCTTTGTGAGAGCAGGGAAGAATCACAACGTTCGCAAACTCCCGGGAAAACCCCTCGCAGCGTTCCGGTTCCACGAGGAAATGCAAACCCTGAACAGGAAACGAATCAATGACGAGGAGATTGAACGCATCCACCGGATGTACGGATTTCCTCCTTCGGTACGGAACCGGTTGCTGAAGCAGATCGCAACGCTGCGCTACAAAATGTGTAACGTGCATCGCGTGAAGGATAAGACGGCCTCACTTCTTTCTGGCAACAAACCGAAGTATCGTCCCTGAATGAAAATCGGCATTGACATCAGGGCGGCGATTCATGAGCCTGCCGGAATCGGTACATTGGCGTTGAATTTTGCCAGACAGTTGGATTCGCTGGAGAATGAAGACGAGTATTTCCTGTACGGCGATCAGGAGTTCGATTTCGGCGTCTCGAACAAACGGATTCACTCTGTTGTCAAAGCATCCGGCAGTTCCCCCATCAGCAAAACGATATGGCATGTCGCGGCGCTTATTGATGCGCGGTATGTCCGTCGGCTTGATGCGTTCGTTTCGTTCGGCTCGCTTCAGATGTCAGCGCTCACGCGCAACTTTGTCATTCTCGTTATCCCGGACTTGTCTCATCTGCTCATGCCGGAGTTTCATGTGGCGAAGTCAAAATTCACCGGGCGGCTGTTGATGAGATCGGCGATGAAACATGCGAAGAAAGTTGTCGCTATCTCTGAACACACAAAAAATGACATTCTTACTTTCATGAATAGAAGTCTCAACGCCCCCGACATCAGTGTAGCATATCCGGCGTGCGATGACATCTATTATGAAAAGCCGTCAGATGAAGATTGTAAGAGAGTTCGAGAGAAGTACCATCTTCACAAGAAGTTCATTTTAACAGTCGGGACTCTGGAGCCGCGAAAGAATATCCCGACTCTTCTCAAGGCTTTTGCATTCATTGCGAAGCAAGACGTGAATGTCGAATTGGTACTTGCAGGGAAAAAGGGGTGGCTTTACGACAGCATCTTTGCCGAAATCCGGAGCTTGGGAATTGAATCAAGAGTCAAATTTCCCGGCTTTGTTCCTTTGACCGACATGCCGGCGCTGTATGCGATGGCCGAGGTTTTTGTCTATCCCTCACTCTACGAAGGATTTGGCATCCCCCCGCTGGAAGCAATGTCGTGCGGCGTTCCGGTTATTACGTCGAATGTGTCATCGCTTCCTGAAGTCACGGGCGACGCGGCAATCCTGGTGAACCCGCATGATGTACGTGAATTGGCGGAACAGATCGGCAGCTTGCTGAATGACGATCAACTTCGGAAGCGCTACGCGTTGGCGGGGAGGGAGCGGGCTCAGCGCTTTTCGTGGAAAGAATTCTCCCGGCAGATTCTTTCAGCAGCAAGGGCATGACATGAAGATTGCGCTCGACTGCCGGATGAAGCATGGGGTGGAAACGGTGGTGAAAAATATCGCCCCGTTGATTGCCGCAGAGGAAGAACTGCGCGTATTGGGGGATACAAGGCGATTCAATGAAT
>JAHBUR010000048.1 GCA_019637975.1 Bacteroidota bacterium
CTTCAAGCGGGTTCTCCGGCCAGTAGTGTTTCGGATAACGCCCGCGCATATCCTTTCGAACGTCGATGTAGGCATTCTTCCAGAAACTGGGCAAATCCTGTGTAACCGCAAGCGGACGATGTGCGGGCGAGAGAAGATGCAACACCACTTTTGTTTTTCCCCCGCCGACCGTCGGCGTGGCCGGTTCGCCGAATAATTCCTGCAGCCGCACGGCAAGAACGGGCTGCGGGCCTGAATAGTCCAGCGGAATGCGTGAGCCCGTCGGCACGGTTAGATGCGTGGGGGCAAGCCTTTCCAGTTCACTGAGTTGAGTGTGTGAGAACTGCGCCCGCAATATTCTGCTCATGTCGAGTCTTTTCAGATGCGCCTTGCTTGTCGAGCCTTGGAGATACGGCGCGAGCCAGTGTTCAAGTATCTCCGTCAAATGCGTGTCCGAAAGATCAGGCCATTCGTGCCTGACAATTCCCGCTGAGCAGAGCCATTCGCTTCGTTCGCGGATCGACTCGGCGTCTCGTGTCCACGGCAGAACGCCGATTCCCGACTGTCGGATGCCGTCGATGAGAGCGGCCGTGAGCTTTCCGGGCTCGGGCGCGATATTGGCCGCGGCAAGCTCAATCGCGCCGAATCGCGTTACGCGGCGAGCTATAACGGCTTCAGTTTTTTCATCCCACAAAACCTCTTCGGCACTCTGCAGTTGATCTGCGAACGCCGTGCGGATGTCTGCTTCGCTGAGCGGCGCCGCAAGAAAAACACGGACGTCGTTCCCCACTCCGTCAACATCACCAATAGCGAGATAGGGTTCGCGGGCAAGGAGACTGCCTTGGGGCAAGACGGCTCCCGTTCCACCTGCAAGCTGATAGTACAGTCCCCCATTTTCCCGCCGCTTACCGACGCGCTCGGGATAGGCAAGGGCGAGCAGCAATCCTAACTTCCCCTCATCTGCCTCCTTTTCTAGAATGCCTAAGATGCCGCGAAGTCGTTTTACCTGGGATCGCGCCCGTTCAACAGCAAATCTATTTCCCTCGCCACCTTTTCGGAGGACAAGCCATCGAGAGAAAAGATCGATATCCGCATCAGTCCCGCCGCGCAACAGGTCGGCTTCTTCGAGAAGCGCGGCAACATCGCAGGCAAGCGCGCCGAAACCGAGTTCTTTCCCCAGAACCAGCATGTGGGCAAGTCGGGGATGAACGGCAAGTTCTTCCATTGCCTTGCCGTGGGAAGTGAGGGCTCCGTTGCCGTCGAGCGCGCCGAGGCGTTGCAGCAGTTCGCGGGCTTGCGAGAGATGTGCCGAAGGAGGCGGAGTCAGGAAGCGGAGAGTCTCACCCTTCGGATCGCCCCAACACGCAAGCTCGAGCGCCAGCGGGGCAAGATCGGCAACGCTGATTTCGGGCTGGGGGAATCGGGGAAGCTGCACATGCTGTCGCTCAGTCCAGAGCCGGTAACACACGCCGGGCTGCTGCCTTCCTGCCCGCCCTCTCCGTTGGTCGGCTGAGGATTGGGAGGCAGGTGTTGTGACCAGCCCGGACATGCCGCGACGCGGATTGAAACTCGAACTGCGTGAAAACCCCGAATCAATCACGACCTGAACGCCGTCTATCGTGAGACTCGTTTCGGCAATGCTGGTTGAGAGAATTACCTTGCGGCTCCCCTTCCTGGCGGGCGTAAGAGCAGCCTGCTGTTTGTCGGGCGGGGCTTCGCCGTAGAGCATGTGAACGGAGACGTTTTCCGAAAGGTCGCCATTGAGAAGCAGCGCATCAACACGGCGGATTTCACGCCTGCCGGGAAGAAACACCAGAACATCTCCCTCCTGCTCCCGTACCGCGCGAACAATAGCCGCCGCTACGCGCTGCTCAAGGCGTCCGGTTTCTTCATGCTGTGCGTAGAATGTTTCGACGGGAAATGCTCTCCCCTCGCTCTTGATGACGGGCGCCGAGCCGAGAAGAGCCGAAACCTCAAGCCCGTCCAGCGTCGCCGACATGACGAGAATACGCAGGTCATTACGCAAATGCTGCTGCGTATCAAGCGTAAAAGCGAGACCGAGATCGGCGTGAAGACTTCTCTCATGAAATTCGTCGAAGATAACAAGGCCGACTTCAGGAAGAGATTGATCGGATTGCAGCATGCGAGTCAGAATGCCTTCGGTTACCACTTCGATGCGCGTTCGGGAACTGACTCTGCTTTCTCCACGAATCCTGTAGCCGATTGTCTCGCCGGCTTTTTCGCCGCGCTGTTGAGCCATGTATGCCGCAGCACGTTGGGCGGCAAGCCTACGCGGCTCAAGCATGATGATCTTCTTTCCGGATAGCCACGGTTCATTGAGAAGCGCGACAGGCACGCGGGTTGTTTTTCCTGCACCGGGATCTGCCGAGAGAACCGCGTTCGTGTTGCTTGCAAGCGCAAGGCGCAACTCCGGCAGAACGTTTTCGATGGGAAGCGTCGGCATTCAGAAAGGATCGACAGAGAGTTGATTAAACAGTCGGGCTGCCGGTGTTCAATCTCCAGATGGTGAAGTTGAGAATCGCGGCGTACGTAACCCAGAGAATATACGGAACAAGAAGGTATGAGGCTGTCCGTGAGATTTCCCTGAAAAGAATGATCGTAATGAGAATGGCAACCCACAAAGCAACAATCTCAACAAATGCCCAGAACGGCGACTGTAACCCGAAGAAAATCAACGACCAGGCGGCATTGAGAACAAGCTGTGTGACGAAGAACAGTACTGCCGTTTTAATGTTCTGCCCGGTTCCGCTTCTCTGCCAGACAAGATATAGCGAAATTCCCATCATGAAATAGAGAGTAATCCACACCGGCCCGAACAACCAGTTGGGCGGATTAAACGAAGGCTTGAGAAGAGTCGGGTACCACGTTTGCACAGATTGCGCGGTGAGGATAGCGGCAACAATCCCGGCACTCTGGCACAAAACGATACTCGCAATCAGGCGGAGGTAGTTCATGGTTTTCTCTTTCGTATCTTCAACATGAGAAAGGGCTGCCGAGTTCGGATTTCGCTCACGTTTATCGCAGAAACAAAACGCCAACGCCAACAACCGCAACAACTGCCCCGACAATGGCACGTAACGTCAATTGTTCTTTGTAGATATACCGGACAAGCGGCAGCATCAGAATCGGCACAATAGCCATGATGGTTGCCGCAATGCCGACCTTTGTGTGCTCGATTGCAAAGAGGCTGAAGGAAATTCCGAGAAACGGCCCCAGTACAGATCCGAGTGCCGTGAGTTTGAAAGCTGTCCGGTCGTCGCGGAAGAGTTTCCAGGGAGAGGTGTATCGTTTCGCCATCACCACAACGGGAAGCAACACAACGAGTGAAGCAACAATCCGGATGGCCGTGGCAACGAATCCGTTCACATCTCCTTCTTGAAATGCCATCTTCGCAAAGACGAGTCCGGCACCCTGCCCGACTGCGGCCAGCAATGCAAGCGTGAGACCGAATGTTGTGATGATGGTTGCCTGCTCGGTTCTGCGATTGAGCACGACAATACCGATTCCGGCAACAGTAATTGCAATTCCGAGTATTCCGGTGACCGACAGTGTTTCACCCAGAATGAAGTACGCAAGCAGAGCAGCAATGGCGGGGGCAAGCGACATCACGAGCATTGTTACCCGCGCCCCGATTTCCTGGAACGCCCGAAACAAAAACGTATCGCCTAACGCAAGCCCGATAACGCCGCTGATCGCGAGATTCAGAATCTGCGAGCCGGAAAGGCGGACATTCAGTTGAAACAGAATAATCAGGAGAAACAGATAGATCATCGCCACAATGAGGCGGGTGATGTTTACATTGAACGAGCCTGCCCTCCTGGTTGCCGATGCGAACACCAACGCGCTGCCCGACCAGAAGCATGCTGTCAACAGTGCGCTCAATTCACCGAGAAAAGGCATAGGGCCGGAAGAATTGTGACATTACTGTTTCCACGTTTTTCGAAGGGGATGAGCCTCCGTGTTGAAAATGATATCGTCAAAAGGAAGTGTGTCTGCGGGAGCAAACAGCAGGTAGAGATACTTCATTGTCTCGGCAAGGAAGAAACTTTCCATATCATCGCCTTGCTTTTTTGAGACGACGTCTTCAAGATAGGCGTAGCCGGCATCGGTTCTGCAATGGTTCACGAGTCCGTTAAAGAAGGTCTCCCCCATTGTCAGATACATGTCGTCGCGTGTGTAGTGGTGGAGGTAGTATGCAGATTCGATGATTTCGGGGCGCAAGTAGTATTGCGGTCTTGTCACGGCCATCTTCGCGTAATCAATCCGTTCCGGCTCGATGCCGTGGAGGTTCCACATCTTCAGGCAAGACTCTTGCAACTTCGCCGCCCGTTCAAGGTCCCCTCCCATCGCCAGCACAGCGGGAAAGAATGCATCAAGCGAGCCGAAGGTTGTTCCTGTTTGCATCCCTGTGTGCATATCGGCCTGCCCGTACCACAGTCCGCCGTGCGTTGTATCCGCCAGATGCTCATTGACGGAACGAAGGGCGTCTTCCCACATTGTTCTGCAATCGTCATCGTCAAACAGCAGCGCCGCCTTCAGGAGATACTCGTAGTACGAATCAATTCCGCCGGCGATGTGACTTGTTGTTCGAATCCACTCGCCTGTTTCAACGTTGATCAGCGAGCCTACTAATCCGATTTCCGATCGGCGATTATACAGCTGCACAAGGGCATTCTTTGCTTTGTCGTAGTAAACGGGCTTGCCTGTCAATTTGCTTAACGTCCCGAATTCAATCAGGCATGTCCCGATTTCCGCCGGATTGTTGAGCGAGTCGCGAATTCTGCCCGTTTGCAAATGAACGTAGCGGTACGGCATGCCCGTTGAAGAATTGAATACCGGAAGCAGGCGGTTTCCCAAATCTTCGGCCAACGTCAGGAACTTCTCATCACCGTCCATTTGATATGCAGAAAGAAGTCCGCCTAACAGCCGTATCGTAATCTCAAAACTCTGAACCTCGATATCCTTGTCGAACGAGAGACTGTCAAGAATCAACTTCTTTGCCTCCTTCGCTTCCTCCTTCAATCCCATCAGAATCATCGTATCAAATGCATCAACCGGCGTCATGAGAAGCGAGGTTCCGTACCAATTATGCGGCTTCCTGCTTAGTGGCTTCTGCGCATCATGCCCCCGGGCATAGTGCTTGTAGGCATTCCATGCGTGCAGAAATTCTGCTTTCACGCTTTCATGCGTAACGGTTCGTGTCTGTGTTTGTGCCAGAGAAAGGACGAAAACAGACATCAAGACGGGAAGAGAAAGCCGGACTATCATGTGATGTTTTGGGTTGATGGGGATGAGGGAAGCTTTGTAAGACGATAGCGAATGAAGTGCAGATTTGCAAGCGGGCGGAAACGCGAGGTTCAAAAACCGCCGAATGTCATCGAGAAGATGATATACTGGAAGTTCACACCGTCGTTATCCTCAAAGAACCCTGCATTGGAAAGGTGTCTGAATGTGTAATGAACGCCGATGACGTTATTCAGCCACGGAACTTCGATTCCGGCGCTGAGAGTAGGACTGAAAAGAAAGTTGCTGCCGAGACGTCTTCCGTCAATTTCCCTGATGCTGATGTAGTTGGCTCCGACGCCGGCTTCGAACGAGACGCGGGGAAAGTCGATCCCCAACTCAAACAAGACCATCGGGGCCGCTCCGACGATGTACTCGACATGGCGATGTTGTTCGATGAGCGTGACACTTTGATTGAGATAAAGGTTGACGGAGGAGCTGATTTCGTCGAGCCTGCGCGTCGGCACGGCGAGGTAGATGCTTCTCAGGCCCGGCGTGGTTATTGACCAGCCTTTCCCGACGCGAATTTCGATTTTATCGCCGGAGAACTGAGCCTTTGCAGACTCATTATCCGGCAGAAAGAGAAGAATGGTTAGCAGGAGTACTATACCCGAATGATGGCGAATTCGGCGCGCTTGCATAGTTGCGTATCCAATATGGACAAGGTACCGGTAAAATTATGGATGGATCGAAATAAAAGCAAGTAACGCCGTCACAGCAATCCGTCATTGCAGTTCGCGGAACACCGCCACCGCAAAACTCCTGTCCTTCACCTGAACAGCAAGCTTTCCGGGCTCCCGCTTGATGACGTGGTTGGGAAACTCCCTCTGAAGAACTTTTTCCGCTGATTGGGCACTGTGAAAGTAGCTTCCTTCAAGTCGCTGACGAACAAGGTCGGAAACCGATGCTCTGCCAACTATTTGCTGAAGTCTCATTGTTCATTCCTTTCTGCAATTTGAATCAGATTTGTAGCGTATTGAGTGGTACAACGTCCTGAACAAAACGCCTGCCAGTCTCGCAACACTCTGCACCTTGATTCTGTTGCTCAAATGCGGGTTCACGCATCTGCTCACCTGTCACTCATTCCTGTTCGTGTGTAAGAAAAGTACATGGCATCAGGTGATGTGTTTCTTTTTCCCCCATCGAAAAACGCTGCGGTGTATTTGCATCTTATTCGAGAGTGTCTTACACTTATCACAGTGTTTCCCCTCTTTCAACGTCCTTGGTATGCCCGGCAATAAAAAAACAGAAGGATTGACGTAATGATTAGAAGTACAACAGTTGTTTCCGGCCTTCTCCTCCTCCTCGGAGGCATGCTGTCGGTATTGAGTGTGTTCGCTATCGGCACAGACATCGTTCAAGCTCAGTCGCTGCGTGTTGGTCAACCGTTTAGGATTTACCCGAGCAACGTGACGCAAACCGAGACGTTTCTCGTACGTCATCCGTTGAATCCAAACCTGCTCTTCGGCAGCGCAAACACGATCAATCTTGCAACCGGTTTTATTAGCGAAGGTGTGTACGTCTCGACAAATGCAGGGCAAACGTGGAGAGGCAACGACACGTGCACGGGGGCACCCATCACGTTTCACCGCGGTGACCCGGCGATCGTTATTGACAAAAACGGGACTTTCATACTGATTCGTCTCGGGTTTTCACCGGGACTGTATGCGCATTATTCCACAGATAACGGCCAGACATGGTCCGGCCAGAGGACGATTTCTACTCACGATCAAGATCGGGCGGGGTTGATTTCCGACGTTATTCCTGCAAGCGCCAACTATGGAAGAACCTACACGGCATGGGTGAGACTTGCGTTTCCCTTCCCCGTTTTCTTCTCGTACACGGATGACGGAGGGGCAAACTGGTCAACTCCGGCGCAAGTTAATTCGCCCGTTCAACGCAGCCAAGGGGCCGAACTCACAATCGGGCCGAACGGAAGAGTGAGCATTTGCTGGGCGGGCGTTATTAATACATCACCGTTTACGGAAGATTTCGTCGGCTTTGCAACATCCACGGATGGAGGCGCAAATTGGACGGTTACTGAGAATGCCTTTGATGTGAACGGCATCCAGGGAGTCTTTCCTCAAATGGGAAACATCCGCGTCAACGGCCTCCCGAAAATTGATACAGATAATACGGGCGGACCGCGTAATGGCTGGATCTACATCGTAACAACACAAAGGAATCTCCTCCCTGCCGGTTCTGACCCCGATATCATCCTTAACCGATCATCGAATAATGGACAATCCTGGTCGGCAGGCATACGCGTCAACCAAGACCCGCTGAACAACGGAAAGACCCAGTTCTTCCCGGCAGTTCATGTTGACGATTCCGGCGGCATCAACGTCGTTTACTACGACAACCGGGATACCACCCCCGACTCGGCAGGAATGTATCTTTCACGCTCAACCGATGGCGGCGACACGTGGACGGATTATCCGATCGGAAGCCATCGGTTCAAACCTTCGCCGGTGGGAGGTTTGGGTCAGGGATATCAGGGAGACAACATCGGGATGACATCCGTCGGTACAACGTTGTGGCCGGTTTGGATGGATAATTCGTCAGGCATTTATCAGATGTGGGCATGCCCGATTGATCTTGTTGCACTAAACGTAGATGAATCGCCCTTACCGTCGGCATTTGAATTGTTGCAGAACTATCCAAATCCTTTCAATCCGACAACGCAAATCACTTTCCGGTTGGCTGAAGGAGGCAACGTTACTCTCAAGATTTACGACGTTCTCGGAAGAGAGGTATCCACTCTCATGGATGAGCGGCTGCAGGCCGGAGATCACTCGCGGGCATTTGACGCCGACGGACTGGGAAGCGGCGTGTATTTCTACCGGCTGCAAAGCGGCCGCAATTCTCAAACAAAAAAAATGCTTCTGCTACAATAGGCCTGATGAGAGACATAAGTTGACCCTATACCCATTACTTTGTAGATTGTGGAAGCAACTCAGTTGATCTGCATTGTACTTCCATGAGACGTTTCTTCGTCTTTGTTTTTCTCTCCCTGTACTTCTACAATATTGTAGGATATCTTGCCGTATTCAGCGTGCTACAGTATCGGGTTCGCAGCGAGGTCAAGAAGATGCTCAAGTCGACTGTACCCGAAGGCGAACTCCTGACGCTCACATTTCATACTGAATCCCTTGAGCAAGGCGGTTACTCGCTGCAATGGATTGAGCCGCATGAATTCCGGTACAACGGCAGCATGTACGATATACTGCGCACACACATCTCCGGAGATTCCACCTACTTCGAGTGCATTAACGACGTACAGGAAGAAATGCTGTTTGCCCACCTCGACTTCCACGTCCAACGACACATGGGCGATTCCGGTCAACCCGGCAAGTACGACTCATTCAAGGATGTGTTCAAGGATTCACTCGCGCGGTTTCAGTTTCCCACCGGCATATTGTATTGCGAGGGAACAGTCTCCGAACAAGCCACAAAGCGTTATGTTCCTCCCGACCCGTCGGCATTGTTTCGTCCACCGCGGCCTTTCCTGACGTAAGTCTCACTGCTACCGTCACTTACGGTAATCCGACGCCCTCAAGACTGGCATCGGATGTTCTGTCACGCCTTTTCGGAAAGAACCAACAATTGTCCACGCGTCAACTGCTTGGACAATTGCTCACCCTGAGCGGCGTGCAACTGTGCATTACAACAATGCCTACACCTTTAAGGAATGATCTATGGAATACTTCAGATTAATTATGCATGGGATGTTGTTCTTCCTCATGCTGCTGACCCTATCTCCCGGCATTACATTTGCCCAAATGGAGATGGCGGCGGATGAAGACACTCTTCGAACGTACCAAATCGATGAGATCATCAGCAGTGGTACGCGTACACGAACAAAAGTGATCGACATCCCGTACTCGGTTCAACGCGTCAGCAACTATGAATACAAATACGATAAGAAGGTCAGCATAAGCGATGTGTTGGGTGGAACGCCGGGATTGTTCATGCAATCCCGCTACGGCAACCACGACGTTCGCATTTCAATTCGGGGTTTTGGAAGCCGGTCGAACACAGGAATTCGGGGTGTCCGAATTTTGCAGGATGGGATTCCCGAATCCGAGCCCGACGGACAGACCCGCATCGAATCCATTGACTTTCAAAATGTCGGTGCGATCGAAATCGTGAAGGGTAATGCCTCGTCGCTGTATACGAATGCGCCGGGCGGCGTTATCAATTTTATCAGCGACCTGAACTTCACACGGTCGCATGTCACACAGTTCAATGAGTTTGGTTCGTTCGGGTTAAGCAGCAACGGGTTCAAAGCGGCGGTCAAAACAGACCAGTATCGGTTCCTGGCAACCTACAATTATCATTCGGCCCGCGGATTCCGCGAGCACAGCCAGGACTATTGGCATATTTTCAATTCCGCCGTTGAAACACAGCCGTCCGAGCTTTCACGCCTGACGCTGATCGGGTACTATGTATCGGGCTTGATCAGACTTCCCGGGTCGCTGACGCGTGCTCGTTATGACGAGGATCCGTTCCAACCGAACACGCGGGATGTTGGCCGCGATGCGAAACGCATCACGCAAAAAGGAAGGTTAGGTATCCGGTTCGAGACTGCTCTCGACGAGGATCGAAAGAATGAAGTGGAGGTTACAGGGTACGGCACAATGAAGTACTTCCACCGGACAGCAGCCACGTACCGTGTCTTCAATCGCAACGGCATCGGAGGAAGCGCCCGGTTCACGAACCGGACCGAATTGGCCGGACACAAGAATGAATTCTCCTTGGGGGGAGATTTGTTCTATCAATCAGGGCCGATTGAAGAGTACAACAACCTCAGCGGAAAAAAGGGGGATTTGCTCGTGGAGTTGACCGACGAGACAATCAGCAATGCCGGGTTTTACGTGCAGAATTCATTCGGCATCATCAACGACAGGATGAACCTTCTGCTCACGGGGCGCTACGACAATGTCGTCTTCATCAGTAACAATCAGCTGTTGGAAGTGCGCAATGCCCGCCGTGTATTCGGCAAGTTCACCCCGAAGGCAGCGCTCAACTACAAGCTCACTCCGAGAATCGCCCTCTATACATCCTACGGGCTTGGATTTGATACGCCGGCTGGCAATGAACTCGGCAACTTCCCTCTCAGCGCAAAACCCGAAGTCATGCTCAATCCGGATCTGGAACCGCAACGATCCAAGAACTTCGAGTTGGGCATCAAAGGGAGTCATTCCGTTGATGATCTGGATTTTTTCAGGAGAATGTTCTTCGAAGTGACGTTCTTCAACACGAAAATCGACGACGAGGTAATTCCCTTTGAACTTGAAGGCGACGTTTACTTCCGCAACGCGGCGAGAACTAACCGCACGGGACTTGAAGTCGGGGCAGATGCCGAATTACTGTACGGTTTGCGCCTGAAGGCTGCGTACACGTATTCCAACTTCACCTACTCGGAGTACATTGCGCGTAACATCGTGCTGAATCAGCAAGGAGATTTTGTCATCCAAGACAGCAGATTCTCCGGAAATGTTGTGCCCAGCGTTCCGAAACACAACATCTCCCTGGCACTCTCGTACACGCGTGTGCTGCATGATAACATCACGGGATTCCTCAAAACGCATCTCATGAGCATTAGCGGGATGTATGTCGATGACCTGAATTCGGATAAGACGACGGGATATCAATTGCTGAATGTTTCGGGTGGGGTGGATTTTGTGTTCGACAGGTTTAATCTCCTCATCTCGGGAGGCATCAACAATGTTTCCGACAAGAGATATGTCGCATTCATCAACATCAACTCAACACGGAAGGAATTCTACGAAGCGGGCGAGCCGAGAACGTACTTCGGTGGAATTACTCTCGGATTTACGATGTAGCAATTACCTTGCAATAAAGTCAGCGTCGGGATCCTGCATCCCGACGCTGTGTTTTTGACGCCTGACAACTTGTATTTACCGTAACAACACCATTCTCATATTCTGAACATTGCTTCCTGCCTGAAGTCGGCACACATACACGCCGCTCGGCAAATTATCAGCATTGAATGTTACATGGTGCCTGCCCGGTTCCCCTGCCTGGTTCATGAGCGTTCGAATCTCCTGACCGAGCAGATTGAATACACGCAGCGTAACAAATGACCGTACGGGAAGGTCAAAAGAAATAGTTGTCGCGGGATTGAACGGGTTCGGGTAGTTTTGAAATAATGTGAATGTGCCAGGAGCATGACTGTTTTGCTCCGTCACGCTTGTGGCATTCGGCTTGAACTTCAGAATCGTCCCGGAATCGCCAACCGCATACCCCGTCAGCGAGTCAGTAAAGACCAGGTCGTAGATCGCCCGCCTGCCGGGCGTGTCCATTTCGATCCATGTATGCAGAGTGTCGGGAGTGTACATCATGCGTGCGGCGAAACCGAGCGGAACCCATGCTTCCGTTTCCGTCCGGAACGAGAGCGCAAGCGGCTCTCCGAAGATATTCAGGAAGGTGTAATCCCAGTCCTCACCGGTATTGCGCGACCGTAACATGCTCGCCCCGTAGTCCTGGTCACCGGTAATTCCCACAAGGTGTAGTGAATCAACCATGTGGACATCATGGATCGGTTCCGGGCTCGGCGGGTCCGGAAGCCCTTGCGTTCTCCAATTCAACCCGCCATCAGTTGTTTTCCAAATTGTCCCCGTGATATCAATGCGCCCTCCCATTGCAAACCCGAGGTCCGGCGTCAAGAACTTGATATTGATAAGGGACCAGGGAGAGGGGGGGTCAACGCCAACGGGAATCCAATTCTTGCCGCCATCGGTTGTTCGTGCCATCCTCCCGAACTCGCCCCCCATCCACCCGTTGAGCGAATCCTTGAAAACAATCGAGTTGAAAAACTCCCCCCAATCCGGAAATTCTTCATTCGTCCACGTCGTTCCGCCGTTTGTTGTTCTCAAAATCTTTGTTCCGAACCACGTTGACGTATCGACCCAATGGACGAAACTCAGCGCCCACACGTGACGGTCATTCAGGGCAAAGACCCGGCGAATGTCCGTGCTAATTCCTGTCTCCTGTGCCTCCCACGTGAGCCCGCCGTTGGTCGTCTTCAGCATTGTTCCATTGAATCCGCAGACCCATCCGCGCAAGCTATCGAGAAACGAGAGTTTGTAGAGAATTTCCGTTGTGGGACGAGGCAGCACCCTCCATTGGTCTTGACCATAAGAACTCTGATGTGCAGAGATGCATGACAGAACAAGCAAAAGTGCTGCAAAGATTCGTGACATTAACTACCTTAAACCATTACAATGACATCAGTAATCTACAAAGCGTTCGTCGGAGAGTCAAGAAACACCGGTGAAAACAAAAGGCCTGAGCGGAGTCCACTCAAGCCTCTCGAGAATGTAGAACCTGCCACGTTACTTGAGCAGTACCAACTTCCCGCTTTGGACGTACGACTCTGCGGCCATACGGAAATAGTACACACCGCTTGCTAATCCGACGGCATTCCATGTTTCGCGATGCTCTCCCGCTTCGCGCACGCCGTTCACAACTGTCGCCACTTCCTGGCCCATAACATTGAACACGTTCAGAATTACGTGCGACGTTTTTGGTATGTCGAACCTGAATGTCGTCGTCGGGTTGAACGGATTGGGATAGTTTTGATGCAATGCAAATTCTTTTGGGATATTTGCTTCCGGAACACTCGTTATCAAATACGCGCCATAGTCGAACATCCAGCATCCCCTGCCGTGTGTGGCCGCAAGAAGCAATTGGTTACCCTCCTTGTATTTCAAGTCGTAGATAGTTGCTGTCGGGAGGCCGTTGCTGAAAACGACCCACGAGATGCCATCATCGGTTGACTTGTACACACCGAGATCGGTACCGACGAAAAGCGTACGCGGAGGATTCGCCCGCAGAACAATCGTACTTGTTGGAATATTCGGCAAATTGCCTGTCACGCTGAACCAGGAGGTGCCGCCGTTCGTCGTCTTGTACACATGCATAGTCGAAGTAAAGCCCGTGAACGTTGCGTAACAAATGTTGTCGTTTACCGGATCAACGGCAAAGTCGCTCACTTTGGCGAAGCCCGTCGTCGTCGTCCAATTTGCGCCGTTGTTCGTTGTAACGTGAATCCGTCCGTTACTTGTGCCGATGAAGATTTTGTCAGGATTTGTGTGACTGATTCCGATTGCGGAGACCGAACCACCGACAATTGCATTTGTGGCAAGCTGTGTCCATCCGCTGCTTGTTGTCGCCGTCTTCACTGACGTCGTTTTCCAGACATCTCCCTCGCAATACACAATCGTGTTGTTGTCACTTGGGGCCATCTCATACGGATTATAGAACAGCCCGCCGGTGGAACCGTTCGGCGCTATCTCTGTGAAGCTCACTCCGTAGTTTGACGATCGTTTCAACGAACCCTGAACATACTGTCCGTACACATAATTGGGCGTCACGGGATCCACTATCGAATAGCCTCCGTCTCCTGTTGTCCGTTGAATCCACACAAGCCCGCCGTTTGTCGATGTTTCGAGATTATTATCCTGCGTTCCCCCGTATAATTTCTGAGGATCGGTTGGGTCATAATCCGCGCTTTGATATTGCAACGTTGACATTGTTGCATTGAGATCTGTCCACGTGACTGCATTGTTCGTTGACTTGTAAACGCCGCCATCCGAGCCGCAGTACAACACGGAACCGTTGTATTGCAGAAAATGAATATCCGCATGCGACATGTTGCTGGATGATGTCGTTGACCATGATGTTCGCTGCGTAAGCGTCACACCGCTGTTGGATGATGAGTAGATGTCAATTCCGCCGGCAACAACGAAGTCCGGATTTGTCGGATGCACACAAACAGAATTATCATACCAGCCCTGCGAACCGAGGTAGTTTGGTGACGACGCCTGCAAGGTCCAGTTTTCACCCCCGTCGGTTGTTCTGTACAATCCGCGCAAGCCCCCGCTGGTGTTGGCGACACTTGCATACAGAATCTGGTTGTTGCTCGGAGCCATTGCAAGTTGAGAACGTCTTCCGTCTGTGGGAAGCCCGCCGGTTAGCGTTGTCCACGAACCGCCGCCGTTCGTTGATTTCCTGATGGTATTCGTACCGGAACCGCCGACCGATGTGTACAGCACCTGCGTGTCGGTCGGGTCCATAATCAAACAATTTGCATTGTTGCCGGTCGAGGTGGAGTTCCAGGTTCCTCCGGCGTTCGTCGACTTAAACACTCCGAGCGAGCCCGCAGCATAGACGATGTTCGAGTTTATGGGATCGACAACCAACTGCGAGAATCTCTGGCCGACGGCCGTGGTGGCCACCTTCGTCCACGTATCACCCTCATCCGTCGTTTTGTAGATGCCGTCACCGTACCAACTGTCGCCGGAAAAATTCAACTCGCCTGTGCCGTAGTACAATACAGACGGATTGTTGGGATCGAGTGCCAACCCGCCCGACGCAAGCGACGTAAGAAAATCCGTCAACGGAACCCACAATGAACCGCCATCCGTTGTTTTCCAGATTCCTCCGCCGGCTGCCGCACAGTAGAACTTGTCGGGATCAGTCGGATGAAACACCATGAAATTTGTTCTGCCGGCGATGTAGTTGTTGTTCGT
Source organism: Bacteroidota bacterium (assembly GCA_019637975.1). Lineage (NCBI taxonomy): Bacteria > Pseudomonadati > Bacteroidota > Bacteroidota bacterium. The sequence goes on from JAHBUR010000048.1 coordinate 14,844, forward strand.
CCTCGCGTAGAACATCCCGACCGGGTTCCGGGTTTGCCATGATACAGCCGTTGACGGGTTAACGAGAAAATCCTCATCACGCGGCATGGCAAGGTGTTGCCGCACGGCATTTGCGTAGGCATCGAACGGTACTATTCTGCCCGGCCCGCCGGCACGATGCTCAATATAGTATTGCTCACGCGCGAGAATTTCTTCTCCCGTTTCATCCTCACCTTCTTCCCGATGATGCGGATTGCCCCACTGGGCATTCGTTGACTGTACTGCGAGCAGGAGAGAAAAAAAACAAATGAGCAATAAGGAATTCGGCTTGAACATTGTCACTCCGTTTGCTGATGGTGTTGGTTGGATTAGTTGTCTGTAGGAAGGTACTTCTTTTTCTTTTGCATGAAAACTGACCTTTTGTGGGTTATCCACATTTTCTTGACATTCACAGAATCACGAGTACGTTGAATGGCGTAGATTGCGCACCATGGCCTCATTTCCCGGCATTATGATCAGTGGCCTCTTCAGTATCAGAATCCGAAAAGTACTCCGCAATCTTCCCGGCAACTTTCTCCCCGACAACCTCGGCGATCTGCTCTGTTGTCGCGAACTTCACTCCTTGAACGGAACCGAACACTTCAAGCAGCTCTTTCGCCCGCTTTTTGCCGATTCCTTCTATCAAATCCAGTTCGGTTTGCAGTGTCCGTTTTGACCGTCGCAAACGGTGGAACGTGATGGCAAACCGATGCGCTTCATCCCGAATTTGCTGCAACAGCCGCAATCCTGATGAAGACTTCGGCAGCAATTCAGGCTCGCTCTTTCCGGGAAGAAAAACCTCCTCGAGCCGCTTTGCAAGCCCGATGATCGGTTGCTCGTGCAGGCCGACCTTCTTCAACACGTCAACAGCGCTTGAAAGTTGCCCCTTACCGCCATCAACAATGATGAGGTCCGGCAATTCAAGTCCTTCGTTCAGCACACGAGTATATCTGCGTTCCACAATCTCACGCATGCTCGCAAAGTCATCCGGCCCGACGACGGATTTGATTTTGAATTTCCGGTACTCGCTTTTCTTCGGCTTGCCGTCCACGAACACAACCATCGACGCAACCGGATCGCTTCCCTGAATGTTTGAATTGTCAAAACATTCGATGCGGCGCGGGAGTTTTTCGAGGCGCAAATCCCTCTGCAACGCCTTCACAGCATGCGGAACATAACCCGCCCGCTTCATTTTCTGAATCTTCAATTCATCAAGCAGAAATCTTGCGTTGCTCTGCGAAAGCCGGACGAGCTTTGCTTCTTCGCCTTCTGTCGGATGAATGAGTGATACAGCATCGCGACGCTTTTCAGAAAGCCATCGTTGCACAGCATCATTGTCTTCAATTTCCGCCGGAAGAAAGATCTCCTTGGGGATGTACTCTGCTTCAAGGTAGTATTGCTGAAGAAGAGTCCCGAGAATTTCAGCCTCCGGCTTCTCCTCGACATTGCTCATGTAGTAATGCTGGCGGCCGATCATCTTCCCGTCACGAATCTTGAAAATCACGCCGCACGCATCATCACCCTCTGCAGCAAATGCAAAAATATCCCTGTCAATCTGATCGAGATCAACAGCCTTCTGCTTCTCGGAATAGGCTTCGAGTCCCGTGATGCGATCGCGCAATACAGCCGCCTCCTCAAACTTCATCTCCGCCGCCAGCCTGTTCATATCTTCCCGCAGCATCTGTATCAGCGTCTCCGTCTTTCCCTGAAGCAAGGAGGCAACTTGATCGATCATCGCGTTGTAGTTCTGTTGAGAGACGAGCCCTTCACAAGGGCCTTCGCATTTCTTGATATGATAATCGAGGCAGATTTTGATTTTCCGTTTCTTGATTACTTCATCATCAATAAAGTAGTTGCAGCTTCGGATCATGAAGATATCGCGTACCGCCTTCAGCGCCGATCGGACGTTCTTTACGTCCGTGTACGGACCGAAGTAGCGCGAGCCATCGCGGCGGATTTGCCGGGTGACGAAGACTCGCGGATACGGTTCGTTGGTGATGACGACGTAGGGATAACTCTTGTCGTCTTTCAGATTGACGTTGTACCGGGGCTTGAGTTTCTTGATGAGATTTGCTTCAAGAATCAGCGCCTCGACCTCGGAATCCGTTACAATGATTTCGAGATCGGTGGCCTTCGCCAGCATCCGCTCGATGCGTGCTTCGACATTGCGTGACTTCTGAAAATATTGCCGGACACGATTGCGGAGGTTCTTCGCCTTGCCGACGTACAGGACTTTTCCGTCAGCATCTTTGTGTTGGTAGACGCCGGGACCTGCGGGAAGATTTTCCAGCTTTTCTTGAACAGTGGCCGCTTCGGCAGTAATTTTTATGTTGAGGGATTGATGAGGCACGGCGTTGATAGCCTGAATGTTACCTGATTACAACCATCTTTCTTGTCGCCGTATACGACGCTGACTGTAAACGATAGTAATACACACCGCTGGCAAGATTCGACGCGTCGAACTGAAGTGTGTATTCACCCGGATTCTTCACCTCATGTACCAGCGTCGCTACTTCTCTGCCCAACACATCATACACTTTCAACGAAGTCAACGACACATCACCAACGACGAATGACACGGTTGTACTTGGATTGAACGGATTCGGGTAATTCTGATATAGCCGAAGCTCGCCGGGCATTCCCTTCTCTTCTTCAACACTCGTCGGCGCGACAATTTGCTTCAGCATCCAACCATCAGGATCAACAACAACACTGTCGGGTTGGACGGGAAGAGGAAGCGAAAAGCTCTGCTGCCGCAGACTATCCTGTACAACAAAATCCGTACTGTTCAGTCCGTGATATGCCCGGACACGTATCGGCATGTTGTACGTGGGCCACAATGCATCCTGTTGCTGTAGAATGGTAAGAGAGATTGTGTCTGTTGCCCAACTGAAGCGCGAAGCGTATTTCGGCCAACCTTTCCCGTAGATCCACTGATTGAAGAACCACCCCATGTCAATACCGGAAACAGAATCTGCAACTGCTTTAAGCTCTGAAGTGACGGCGCTTCTTCCTTGATACTTGTCGCGATAGGTTCTAAGAAGTTTGAAGAATATCGAATCGCCGACCACTCCACGTAGAGTGTGCAACACCCAACCTCCTTTTGTGTACACGACCTGATCGAACAGATTGAATCCTTGACCAACCGGGTCGTAAATCGCCCCCTGCCACGAACCGAACTGGAATCCGCTGAGCGTGTCGCGCATGTAGGCTTTCAGCGAATCGAAACCGTAGAGATGTTCACGCCACAACGCCTCGCTGTAGGTTGCAAAGCTCTCGTTCAGCCAAATGTCGGCCCACGTTCCACACGTGACATCATTCCCCCACCATTGATGCGCGAGTTCGTGCGATACCACCCGGTGACTTGTCGCGTAGTAGCGGTTCATGGTTGTGATCGTCTGATGTTCCATCCCCAAATAGCCGAACGGAACAATGCACGTCATGCCGTACTTATCGAACGGATACTCTCCGAATAATCCGGAATACGCCGAAACCATTTCTCCGACGGTCGGAAGAAAACTCGCTGTCCACGCCGAGTCGACAAACGGCGGAGCATTCCACGCATAGTACTGCAGGGGGATCGTGTCGCCGCTCGACTTTACATACGGAATTGTCGCAACGGCAAACTGCGACACCGTCATGCACATCAGATATGTTGTAATCGGTTGATTTTGCTGCCAATGCCATGTTGATGTCCCGTTGCCGTTATTCGTAGTGCCGATAAGCTTGCCGTTGGAGGCGGCAACATAGCCGTCGGGCACAGTAATGTTCAGTTCTGCGGTTGCCTTTTCCCACGGCTCATCGTAGCACGGAAACCAGAAACGCGCATCGGAAGGTTCGGAGAATGTGTACCCGAGATTCGACGGCAATCCGATGGTGTCGCGAAAAAAGTAGAACCCTCTTCGAGAACTCGGT
>JAHBUR010000049.1 GCA_019637975.1 Bacteroidota bacterium
CGTATGCCGGGTAACGAGCAGCATTGTGCCCGTTCTGGAAATCTATAGCCGCCCCCTGCACCTTTTCGTGGAGGGTAGTTTGAGCGTGGATCGACAGACTGATGGATTTCCGTCGACATTCTCACTGGAACAGAATTATCCGAACCCGTTCAACCCAGTGACGACCATTGGATTTCAGATTGCGGATTACGGATTGGTGACGCTCAAGGTTTTCGACCTGCTCGGCAGAGAAGTGGCGACGCTGGTGAATGAGGTGATGGAGCCGGGGAGGTATGAGCGGGTGTTCTCCGCGAAAGGCGGATCCGCCTCCGGCGAGAACCTCGCAAGTGGAGTCTATCTGTATCAGCTGAAGGCCAGGAGTTTTGTTCAGACAAGAAAGTTTTTGTTGGTGAGATAACGCCACGTTGCCCGTCTAGTATAGGATGCAACGCATGTAGTCACCAAGAATTATAGGAGGTACAAATGAAGCAACTCTACACACTGCTTTTCATCCTTTGCCTGGTTCTTCCTTCGGCGGTTTGGGGTGAGAAGCCGCAGAAGAGCCGAAGCACGCCGGGAAGTACGTTCAACCAGCTCGGACTTCCCCACTATTCCCTTCTCAACATCAACAACATTACGACGTGGATGAGAAGGGACGGGCAGTCGAATCACGCGCCCACCGGTGCGGAGGGCGTGTACTACCCGCGGGGAACACGCTGGGTGGTGTACCAGGATGGATTTGTGTGGGGGGGGAAGGCGTATCTTGACGCGGACTACACGATCCCGCATCCCACCCAGGTTATCCGCATTGGCGGGGCAACCTACAATGTCGGTACGCAGGCCGGACGCGTAATTGGTTTCGGCCCGGATGCCGTTCCGGCAAATCCGAATGATCCGGAGGTTCGCATCTTCCGGATTCGGCGGGACTACGCGCAAATGTCACAGGATGAACTGCGCCGCGATGCGTCGGAATATTTTGAAGTCCCGTTTGCCGACGTAACGCCTTTTCAGATCAGTTCCATCTCCACACAATATCAAATCGATTGGATGGAGTGGCCCGTGGAATATGGCGCGCCGTATATTGAACGCAACGGACAGCCCGGCTACCAACCTCCGCCCCCTTTCAGCCCGAACTTCACTGTTGACAGTCTTATCCCGGGATACTACGACGAACCGGGCCTCGCGGGAGTGAACACGAGCTTCCCTGCCGATCAGGTGATCTGGACTGTCTTCAACGATCTCAACAGGGCCATCTCAACAAGCTTCTACGGCTCCGAACCACTGGGTCTGGAAGCGCAGGTTACAATTTGGGGATACAAGAGAACCGACGCTCTCGGACAAACCTACTTCAAGCGCATCCGCTTTATCAACAAAGGAGGCGTTGACCGGGGAGGCGGGGTCATGGGTTCGCTGTACATTGATTCGATGTACATTGCACAATGGTCCGACCCTGATCTTGGCAACTTCGCCGACGACCTTGCAGGATGCGACACGGTTGTCAAAATGGGATATGTTTATAATGGCCACGCACTGGATGCACAATTTGCCCAACTCAACCTCCCTCCCCCTGCCTTCGGCTATTCGATAGCACAAGGCCCCATTGTCCCGGGCATGCCCGGTGACACGGGCATCTACAACTTCCGTCGGTGGCAGGGAAGAAGGAATCTCTCGATGACATCATTTGCATATTTCGCCAGCGGCAATCCATATGTTGACCCACCTCCTTCGTACAATGGTGCTCTCCAATGGTGGAAATTGCTCAGGGGGTTTTTGCCCAACTGGCAATTGGATTTGCATTACCCACATCCTCCGGGTGAGCCGGTGTCGTTCTTTCCGCTCAATGGCGACCCAGTCCATGGTACAGGATTTATTGATGGTGCGGGAACCACATATTCATACATTCTCGGCGACCGCCGCATTATAGTCAACACCGGCCCCTTCCGCCTTGCCCCCGGTGATACGCAAGAGGTGATCATGGCAAACACAGGCGGCATAGGCGCCGACCGCCTTTCGAGCATTAGTGCAATGAAAGCACATGCGCGGGTGGCGAAATCGTCGGTGCAGCATCTTCTTGGCTCGAAGCCCCCGTTGGCAACAAGCGCTGTAACGTACCCAAACCCGACAGAAGCGACAGTGAGATTGCACGCAGATGCGAGGGGAATTCCGGCACAGTCCATTACCGCGACACTCCTGACACCATCCGGCACGATAATCGGGTCTTTCCCGCTCTACGACGATGGCACGCACGGCGATACGCTTGCGGGAGACGGAAGATGGACAAATGAACTTACCATCAGTCGCCAGCAACAAGGACTCTCAGCACAACTCACGGTTTCGGAAACGGGCAGCGGCAGTTTTGTGTGGGAGGGAATCCTCACCCAAATCACCACCCTCGGCCCCCTCTCTTTTAGCAATCTCCGCGTGTTCGCTGACAACACCAACAACGATGGCCGGGCCAATCCGGGTGAGATTGTGAGATTCGGATTCTCGACCGTCAATCAGGCAGCAGGCGAGTTGAGCGGTTTGAGAGTCACGCCGTTGTCCGAGTTCGACGGGAAGACCCGGACTATCCCCCTTCTTCCCGCCGGTTCAACGGATAGCATGACCTACAATCCGTCCGAGCCATCGTCGTTCTTCTCAGTCAAAATTCCGCCCGACTATCCGGACAGTCTTTTTTCAATCCAGATTCAAATGGAGGATGCCAACTTCAACCGGTGGACGGGAAGAATTGGCATGATGGTCTATCCGTACGGTTTCCAGTTGCCGCGTGCGGCTCTGAATCACATTACCGGCCAAGCAAGCGGCAGTCCCGAAGTAGTGATTGTCAACCCGGCGGCGATTCAGAATCATCTCTATCTGATACGGGGAGTTGATTCGTTGAACGGAGAAGTCGCCCGCTTCATGTTAAAAGACTCCACCTCGGGAAGCATTCTTATTAACAGGAGTCCGCTGCCCGATACAACCGGATTTAACATCCCGGTCACGGACGGGTTCCGCATCCGCTTGGGAACACTCGAAACACGGGGCGGCATACGAGGCTGGGATGTACCGAACGGCACATTGCGGTTCAGTTCAATCGGGGGTGAATGGACTTCCTTTGAAGGTTTTGGCGGAACGATTGACTGGTACGACCCTTCTTACTTTTTTGGCATAGCCCCGGCGAAAGGCCTGCATGCAAGGGAGTTGCGCAATGTGATCATCAAGCTTGCGACAGCCGCGTCCGGTTCGGGAAGTAACCTCAACACCGGTTTCCCATACGGCGGGTGGAACAGGGAAACTACAACAGATCCGAACATGTCGTATGCGTACAGGTACCTGCGCGCGGCAACAGCAGCGCCTGCCTTGCCGGAGTTTGCGCCGTACATCGTAAACCCGTCAGCAGGGTACGCCTACCAAGACTATAAGAAAGGGGTCCCCTTCTCGGCGTGGGATATTGATGCGAATCCCCCGCGGCGGCTTGCGGTCGGCTTCCACGAGAACAACGTTTCAGCCGGACTCGTTGACGGATTGTACTGGCCGCCTCCCGCCAATACAGTGGTCGGCAACAACCAGGTTCGTGAGTTCTTCTTCATCTTCGGCCGTGACTATACCGGAGACACTCCCGATCCGGCGTTGATGGTTGATGCGCTCAATAACTCGCTCCCTGTTATGTGGTGGGGAACGGTGACGCGGGCGGACAATACCAACTTCTTTACAGGCGATGAGTTTCTCATTCTCGCCCGTAAAGTCATGACCTCCGCCGATACTTGGACATTCAACCCGACCATTGTGTTGGGCATTGACGGAGACTCCCGACCGGAGGAGTTTGCCCTCTTTCAGAATTACCCCAATCCGTTCAACCCCACTACCACGATCCGATACCAGCTTCCCGTTCCGAGTCTCGTAACGATCAAGATCTACAACATTCTCGGCCAGGAAATCTCAACGCTGGTGGAGGAAGTCCGGACGCATGGGACACATACTGCCATGTGGAACGGAACGAACCGGGCGGGAAATAATGTGGCGACCGGAGTCTACTTCTACCGGATGGAAGCAAAGCCGACAAGCGGAAAAGCCGGAACATTTATGCGCGTTCAGAAGATGTTGCTGCTGAAGTAAGGCTGTGTATTATTTCCAGACAGAGTAAAGGAGGTACCGTAATGAGAACACTTATCGTCCTATTATGCTTGATATTTGTTGACGGGTCCGGTGTCGCTCAAACCGCGGGCTGGGTCCGGCAAAACAGCGGCACATCAAACTTCCTTTACTCTGTATATTTTGTGTCAAGCACCACCGGCTGGGTTGTTGGGCAGGGTGGAACAATCCTGAAAACAACCAACGCAGGAACAACCTGGTTGCCCCAGTCAAGCGGCACGACCAACTTCCTCTATTCCATTTTCTTCATAGATGCCAATACGGGGTGGACGGTCGGGCAGAACGGCACAATCCGCAAAACAACAAATGCAGGTGCTGCGTGGTTTTCGCAGGCGAGCGGTTTCAACGAGTACCTGTATTCCATCACATTCACCGACTTGGCGAACGGCATCATCGTCGGCAGCAACGGACTTGTCTTGCGCAGCACGAATGGCGGTACGCAATGGAATCCGGTTGACGCAGGCATATCGAACACGCTCAGCACCGTGTGCTTCCCCATCTCCGCCACTTCGCTTATCGGGTATGCCGTAGGTGGAAGTGCATCGGAAGGTACAGTGTTACGAACTACGGACGCGGGCGTTACTTGGACGCCGCAAGATGCCGGCACAAGCAACTGGCTCTTCGGCACGTACTTCACCGATCTGCTCAACGGATGGGCCGTAGGCTTCAACGGCACCATCAGGCACACCACCGACGGGGGACAAACCTGGTTGCCGCAATCCAGCGGTATTGTTGAACGCCTCGTCGGTACGCATTTCCCCACTCCCAACACCGGCTGGGCCGTCGGGTTTGCGGGCACAATCCTGAAAACGGAGAATGCCGGGAATGAATGGATCCCACAATCCAGCGGAGTGACGAGCAACCTCTGGTCGGTGTTCTTCCTCGACAACAACACGGGTTGGGCGGCAGGGTGGAACGGCACAATCCTTCACACGCGAACAGGGGGAACGACGTCGGTTGCTGAGGAAGGTCAGCCTGCGGAGTTTGTGTTGGAGCAGAACTATCCGAATCCGTTTAATCCGACAACAACGATTCGTTTCACTGTAGGGACGTATGGCCATACGTCCCTACGGGTTTTCGACCTGCTCGGCAGAGAGGTGGCGACGTTGGTGGATGAAGCAAAACACGCCGGGCACCATGAGGTGGTTTGGAATGCGGCAGAGTTTGCAAGCGGTATGTACTTCTATCAATTGAAAGCCGGAGGCTATAATGCTACAAGAAAGATGTTTCTCATCAGGTAGAGCGGCGGCCATTCTCTTTTCTCTCTGTTGCGTGCCCTTGGTTTTCAACGGCGCGTCCGCGCAAACCGATTGGACACCCCCCGTTGTGATCAGCCGGGACTCTCTCAGCGAACGTCATCCGACATTCGCCAACTATATTTTCGACTACGGCATAGCGCAGCCGAGGGAGGAGGCCCTGGCGTTTGTTCGCAACAACAGGAGTATCTGCGTGCGACGGACACGCAATAATGGAACAGAGTGGTCGGATACACTCTACTGCGTGCCGAATGATTCTGCTGCCTTTGCCAACCCGACAATCACGTACACGCGAGTTCCCGGCACGCAGCGCCTGATGCTCATTCTCGCGTGGGAAAGCGATGAGTACCCGATGCCGGGCGGAATTCTCATGTACACCACGTGGGATAATGGCGTGTGGAATCAACAGTCGCCTATCACGCTCGACTTTGCGGGCGATCGCAATCCGCATCTTGCTCCGCACGATAGCGGTGCCGGCATTGTGTGGGAACGCCGCGGACGCATCATGTATTCGCGCTACTCAGCGGGAGTCTGGTCGTGGCCCGAATACGTCACGCCGACCGGAGATTCGCTTAATTCGAATCCCAAACTCACGTACGACAATGCGTACCCGGTGGTTGTCTGGACAAAGCGAAAGGCTCCTGACACCACTTACGCCATTTACAACTCAACAAAGCGCGGGGGCGTTTGGCGGCTGCCGGACACGCTCGCCTATTCAGGCGACAACCGACAACCGTCGTTCTTCAAGCCAGCAATGTCATGGGCGCCACTTTCAGTCTGCTGGAGCAAAACGTACGGAGATTACAGGGTAGTGGTATCAAGAGGGTTTGGCTTTCGCAACGATTCTCTCCAACTTGAGGCGATTGAGACTCTTTCGCCCAATCAGGCCCAAGGAATTAATTCTTCGCCTGCAGTAAACAATACGCCCATTCCCATCACCACTCAATCAACGCCGCTCATGTGGCATATTGCCGGAACGTGGCGAACCAATTCGCCGACGTTGGGCGACGGCATAGCCGTTTCATCATGGGGAGGAATGGTAACATCTACATTCAATCCGCCATCTCTCACAACATACTTCAATCCTGATATTTCTCCCGGAGTGTGGTCGTATCCCTACGTTCGGATTTGGGTGGCGTGGGAAGGTGTCACCAACAACTCGTGGAAACTCTACGGCTCGGTTTTTACAGTGATGATTACAGACGTGCAAGAAGGCGAAGCGAAACCTGCGGCTTATGCATTGTATCAGAACTATCCGAATCCGTTCAACCCAATGACGACAATCAGGTATCAGCTTCCGGCAGCCGGCCATGTTACACTCAAGGTTTTTGATTTACTTGGTAGAGAAGTTGCCACATTGGTGGATGGGATTCAGCAAGCCGGATTCAAGTCGGTGGCGTTTGATGGGGGCGGATTGCCAAGCGGTATCTATTTCTACAGGCTGAACAACGGCAACTATTCGGCTGTGAAGAAAATGGTTTTAATTCAGTAATCTTCAAAGGAGATTTCCGATGACTCGCATATTCGCCACGTTCACAATTCTGATTCTGGCGGTTGGAACAGGTTTCGGACAGACCTATTCCACTTATACCGGCATCAGCGGATTCTACGACTATCAAGCCAACTACCGAACGCCGCAATACATACGTGCATGTCCCGGCACATCTTCCATCCATGCTATCATGATGGTGGCGGATGATTCGCTGAATGTCAGCACGAGCAGACGAACGGCATACGCTTACAGTTCCGACGGCGGCACAACGTGGACGACGTTCAACGATATCCGGGTCCCTGCACGAAGGTCAGGCTTCCCCTCGCTCGACATTCTTCAAGGCACAGCCGCCAATGCCGCGGTTATTGCAAACCACAACGTTGTTGCAGCGTCGTTGCAATCTGTTGTGTATGTAGATTATCCCGTGGGAAGCGGCGCCTTCTCCGAGCTGAACGCCCCTCCACTCATCGGTGGCGATGAACCGATTTTTCCGGAGATTGCCGGAGCTGCCGACGGTTCCATTGTGATGCTTGCAAGCAGAGCGGCGGCAACAACGTCACATCGGACGAGAATCACTGACTTTACCAACTGGCAACCGTGGGGTAGTTTGACACCTGACTTCGTCAGCGACGGGTACGTTGTTGAAGCAAACGGTACGGGGAGAGTCGGGATTGCCGTTGCCGCTCCGTCGTCACCGCTGCAATGGCTTGAGTCGACGGATAACGGCGTTACGTGGCCCGCAAGTCTTACCGAACTGCTTCCCGAAGTCATTTCCGCCGGATCGGATTCGTTCGTCATCACTCCCGGCTTCGATCTCGTCTTCATAAACGGCGACACGCTGATCACGTTTGGGGTAACGAAACAACTGAACGGCATTCCGACGCATCGCTTCTCCGGCATCGGGTTCTACAGCGGGCGGACTGGCTTTGTGATTGCCGTTCCACACGAGTCGGTGTTGCGCGCTGTTGACACGTTAAGCAAACGGCAGACGAACATGTTCCCCGTCGGATATCCCGCCATTGGCGTTTCGGGATCGAATATTGTGATAGCGTTTCAGGCGTTCATGCCCGAAACATCGCAGGCGGGATTCAACTATGCAGATGTGTTTATCACGTCGTCATCGAATGGAGGACTCACTTGGGCAACGCCATCCAATGTATCAAATACACTGACACTCGATGAACGATACGTGAGCATGTCGAAATGGAATCCCGCCTTACAAGCGAACCTCGTGTATCAGGAAGACCCCGAGCCGGGTGCCGGGGCATTCGGAACCGACCTCGCCCCGGTTTCACGCAACAGACAGCGGTTTGTTAGAATTGGTCCTTTTGCCAGCGTTGGGGAACCCGGTGGGATTCCGGCGGAGTTTACGCTGTTCCAGAATTATCCGAATCCATTCAACCCAACGACGAAAATCGAATTTCGAATTCCTGCCCGTCCGGCAGGCGGGGCCAACTTCGGATTAGTAACGCTAAAGGTCTTCGACCTTCTTGGCAGAGAAGTGGCGACACTGGTGAATGAGGTGATGCAGCCGGGGAGTTATGAGCGAGTGTTTCATGCAGAGGGGTTGGCGAGTGGCGTATATCTCTGCCAACTCAAATCAGGAAGCTTTGTTCAGACAAAGAAACTCCTGCTGTTGAGATAGTGTCACCTGATACCACAGATGTAGGAGAAACAATGATTTTGCCACCAGCAAGGATTGAGAATGAACAGGCTTAATGCTAGACTCATTTGTATCGGGCTCTGTCTCCAGCTTTCTTTCCCATCATTCACTCAATACACATGGAGGCCCACGGCTGGCCCTGAAAAACCCACAAAAGTGCTTACGATATTTGCAGAACCAGATAGTCCCGTTCTTGTAGGCCTCCAAGGGGATGGCCTATATCGCAAAACAACCAGTGACTCAAATTGGTCTCCCAGCGGATTGAACAACCTTAGTATCTATACACTTTTAAGAAAGGCGGGTGGCCCTCTTCTTGCAGGCGCATCACAAGGCATCTTCCGTTCTGACGATAATGGCAATACATGGGCTCAGCTAGGACTTTCGAATTACGGAGTGAGCGCAATCTGCCTTGTGAACGAGGCTGCTGTGGTCGCGGGAACGCAACCTATCGGCGTTGGCGTTAGCTATCTTTTTCTCTCCACCAACTTCGGAGGCAGCTGGGATCAAGTTGGATCCCTAAATGGCTATGTTCCGTTTTCCGCACTAGTCAAAACGCCGCTTCATAGCATTCTTGCAGGAAGCAACGGCCGTGGCGTCTTTCGCAGTGTCGACGGCGGCTCTACTTGGCCACCCAGTAACAATGGACTGCCTACCCAGAGTATCACAAGCCTGCTTGTTACGGAAAACGGGGATGTGCTCTGCGGAACAAGTAGCGGGATCTTTCGTTCGACGGACGATGGAATGAGTTGGCTACCAACATCTCTTGCAAACGGGCAAATCAATGGATTGAGTGGGAACCCTACCACGAATCACGTCCTTGCGTCTACATATGGGGGTGGAGTGTACAGATCAACTGACAATGGAATAAGCTGGCAATCACTTGGGCAGAGTTTCTACAATGTCCTCTCCGCCATTGAATTAGCAAACGATAGCATGCTCATTGGAACCGAAAAAAACGGGGTTTTTGCAACGATAGACGCAGGCTTATCATGGTTTTCCAACAATGGCGGATTCAAGAAGGCGTCCGTTACAGCCTTGGTAGTTACACCGAGTGGCTATGTCCTCGCGGGCCGTAGTGGGCCCGGTGCCGGTGGCGTGGGAGGAACCGGCGGCGGCATGTTCCGATCTACAGACCGCGGCGAACACTGGATTCAGACATCCGCCACTGCATATTCATCTCACAGCATCACATTGAAAAACAACAACACCGTATTCTACAGTGCAACGGTTGGCATCTACCGTTCAACAGATGAAGGGGCAACATGGGGCTGGTCTGCGCATGTAGATAAGTATATTAATGGCATAGCTGTTGACACGAACGGCAACGTCTACGCCACTGCACAATGGGCCACATATCCCGGCTCATTCAGAGCTTTCTATCGGTCAACCGATGACGGGTCAACGTGGGTTGACATAGGTGCATGTCTCGACAACCCTGGCTTTCTTGCAAGGAGTTTGAGGAACGAGTTCTTCGGTGTCACATCCCAAAACTCTCCTTATTATGCAATGTTCTACAGAAGAAGCGTAAGCTCGGGATGCACTCCCGTGCACACGGGTCTTCCCAATGCCACGGGAGTTCGAGCGGTGGCGTTTTCGCAGAATGGTTTCACGTTTGTGGCACATGACAGTGGTGTGTATCGCTCAACGAACAATGGGGGGCTTTGGACTGGAATGAATGCGGGCCTCCCGTCACGCGTTGCTCTTTGCCTCGCATTCAACAGAGGCGAACATCTTTTTGTCGGTACAGCGGGCGGGGGTGTGTTTCGATCGACAGACCTCGGCGAAACCTGGACAATAATGAACGAAGGATTGACGGATCTCACCGTGAGATCCCTTGCTACCGACGCCTCCGGCTACCTCTTTGCAGGAACTGATGACGGGGTGTTCAGGACAACCAGCACAACAACAGAAGTCATCCAACAAACAGGTTCTGCTACAACTATGTTTACCCTTGAACAGAACTATCCCAACCCCTTCAACCCGAGGACAACAATCAAATTCCAAATTCCTCAGTCATCCTTCGTCACTCTCAGAGTCTTCGACTTGCTCGGCAGAGAAGTGGCAACGTTAGTGGATGAGGTGATGCAGCCGGGGAGTTATGAGCGGGTGTTTCATGCGGAGGGGTTGGCGAGCGGGGTGTATGTGTATCAACTGAGAGGCGGAGGTTCCGTGCAATCGCGAAAGCTCCTGCTCCTCAGATAGCAAGACATTTCCAACGAATAAGAAAGCGCTACAGGTATGAAGACATTGGCCGCTTCACTCTTGATTCTTGTTGCCACACTGCCGCTTTTTGGTCAGCAGCAGTTTGATATAGTCTATCTCGCCGACCCGCAAGTTGTGTGCGACCTTGACTGGCTTCACAGGATGAAAACCGACTGGCATGCAACGGCTATTAACCTGCGTATTAGATGGCATGAAGTTGAAGATGCAAGCCATCGCCTCAATTGGCAACTGGTGGATAGAGCCTTGCGGATCATCGATTCCGCCGGTCTGGGAATCTACATCCGAGTGAGTATGAACGTCATAAATCCCGCCTGGTACGGCGAGTATTCATTTGACGATTTCCATCAGCGATACGACAGCACATACTATCTCCGTCCCTATTGGGATCTTCCGGAACGATCATATCGCAGGATGCTGAACTTCCGTGCGCCAAAGGCTCGAAAAGCACAAGTGGCTTTTTTTAGGGCAGTCGTCGCCCATCTTAACAGCTCCCCCTACGCCCGCAAGATCACGCTGATCGTTCCAACAATCAGTGTTGATGACGAGTCAGAGTACCCGACACATACACTCGTTGAGGTCAACGGGAAACTCACCGACGTTACGATGATGAGCGGGTACAGTGCCCATGAAATCAATGCATTTATCTCGTACGTCCGCAAGAAATACAGACAGTTGGGCACCCTTAACAGGGCATGGGGATCGGCATTTGTGTCTTTTCAGGACATCGGCCGTCAGATGCGCAGGTTTGGATGGCACGAACAGCCTCATGATCCGAACCATTCGTTCCGGTTCCCCGAGGGCAGGAAGGATTGGCTTGATTTCCGGACCCTCGAATTGAAGAACTACTTCGACACTCTGTGTACAATCACAAAAACTGCAAACCGCAGGTTCAGGTTCGGCTTGCAATTCGGTTCGTTCTACGACAGACTGCTGATCTTCAGAGGATTCTACGATCCAACCCCTCTTCTTGAGAAGGTCGATTTTTTTATCACGGACGAGATTGCGGAGTACAGGCCAAACTTTGAATTCGCCGCAAACTACAGTAGAACGCTTGCACGATATTGGAATTGGAAAAACCGTCGTGGGAACAACCCGGTAGGATTTGCCACGGAATCCAATTGGCCCAGTTACGGATTTGATGAACAACATCCCAAGGGGTACCCCGCTGAAGCGCTGTGCAAAAACTGGGGTGCCCAACTCGAAACCTTCCATCGCAACGGCGCATCGGCACACTTTGTTTCCCTCTGGGGAACGATGGAAGCAATCATGTATCACTTCGCAGACTCCATCAAGAGCGGGTTCTACATGCGCCCCGATCAATATCTTGAATGGTCCAGGACTTTGGCCCGACACAAGCACGTCGCAACTCCAGAGGCCGCAAGAACGGCTCTGCACCTTGGGCCCGAGCAAGCATTGAAAGCGAAGGACTCCGCTGATACACGTGTATTCACTTTCGGCGAGTCGGCAGGAATCGATCCGGCGACCGAAGGTGCGAAGGACGGGCACAAAGTACTGCACTTCTATCAATTCCCATTTGCAAAGCAGGCCGCCCCATCGACCGCGACAGAGGGCGAGGAAGATCGGTCGGTCGATGCATTTGATATTGTCACCGACTACATTATTGAAAAGAGCCCCGAATTTCTCGCAACATACTACGACGAACTCCAACTGACACGCTCCAGTCGGCACATGACCAAGGCTGCCTCCCGGAGTCTTCAAAGTAGAGCGTTGCGCAATTTGAGAATTCGAGTGAAAGAGTAACAATCATGAAAACGACTCAACAAAGAATACCGTTGATACCGTGGGTTGGCACATTGGCTATACTCATTGCGATGACAAACTCGCCTGTCAAGGCTCAAAACTCATGGCTGCCAACTTCTCTTACATCCTTGGTAGACGGAATGGCTTTGAACAATCAGGGTCATTTGTTTGCCCACGGCTATCAGCTCTTCCGATCAACAGATAGTGGGGCTTCCTGGACAGCAATCGGTTCCGGCACAGCAAACGAGGCTGTTTTCAAGCCGATTGGGATTGCAAACAACGGAGATATTTTTGTCGGGAGATGGCGTTCCGTGTGGCGTTCACGAGACAATGGCGACACATGGCAGAGCATCGATACGACGATGGGAGATGTCCACAGCTTTGCATTTGGCCATAACAATGAGATCTATGCGGCGTCAACCGTCAGAGGAATCTACAAATCAACGAATGGGGGCGACTCGTGGCAACAGACCACGGCTACTAATGGACTGCACATCGTCATTGACGGAACTGGTAAACTGTACGCAGGAATGAACAATTCGGTGTATTCGTCAATCGACAATGGCGTGACGTGGACTCAGGCAGGAAACGCTCCTAAACCGGCTTGCCTTGCGGTCAACTCGCAGGGGCACATCTTCGCGGGAACTTTCTCGAATGGCATGTTCAGGTCAACGGACGGAGGTGTCAACTGGATTCCCATAAACTACGGGTCAAACATGAGCCGGATTGACGGCATAGCGTTTGACACGCTCGGCTACGTTTTTGCCTACTACAATACTGTCTATCGTTCAAGTGATAATGGAAACACCTGGACGCAAATCAGGAGGGGGTTGCCGGGAACAATCATCCGTAGCATCCTCCCCGCCCAATCGTTGTTTGTGGGAACCTTAAGCAGCGGAGTTTTCAGAAGAAATGAAATCCTCACCTGGGCACCGACGCCTCCCGTTCAGTTGGCGCCGCCAAACGCCTCCACTGACATTCCGGTAAATCCTGTATTGAAATGGAACTCCTCGGTAAACGCATCTTCGTATGCGCTCTTTGTTGCGAAAGATTCCAATTTCTCTCAAGTTGTGTACAGCAACGGGAACCTTGCAGATACTTCAGTGCAAGTGTTCGGCCTGCCATACACCACAACCCTTTACTGGCGATTGCGCGGAACACACCCTGAAGAGGGCGAGGGCGGGTGGTCCACAAAATGGAATTTCACAACGACATTTCCCCTTCTCGCTCCACCACAGTCGGTGTCGCCTGTCAATGGTGAACTCAACACAGCTATCAACCCGATGTTGGTATGGAGAAAAGTGACATCGGCTGTGGCGTACTCGGTTCAGGTTGCAAGCGATTCGATATTCAGCAATATCCTCTTTGAAACCACGAACATCGCGGATACAAGTGTTCGCGCAATAGGATTACAGTACGCCACAACGTATTTCTGGAGAACCCGGACGATTCGTAGTGATAGTACCAGTGCCTGGGCCTCCCCCTGGCATTTCACAACTGCTACCCAGGATGTCTCAGGACATTTTCCTCTGACCGTAGGCAATTCTTGGACCGTAGTACAAATGTCATCAGGCAATCCAGAATGGTACTTCTTGATGAAGATTGAAAGAGACACAATCCTTGGGGATGGAAGACAATACGCTGCAATGAGGACTTACTCCAGACCCGCCAGTGGAACGATATGGACGCCCGGAGGCTGGAACTACTTGCGAACGGCCGGCGCCCAGGTGTTTATGTATCCCGATTCAATGCTCGTTGATTTCGATTCGACAGTCGGCAGTTGTTTGCCCGGACCTCCACCACAAGGTTGTGTTGTTGGAGATTATTGGTCGATCTGGCTGGGCAGATACGCAAGAATAGTCACGATATCAAGAAATTATGGATACGATTTCTGGGCGTATGCTGACAGCATGGGATTCGCCGTCTTTCATGCGTCTCGATTCCAGAACTACTTCCCGGTGTACACGATCGGGGCGAGAATCAACGGAGTGGAATACGGCATCATCTTGGCGGTTGGAGAATCCGAACAAGAACTACCGTCGTACTCCTTCGCATTGCATCAGAACTACCCCAACCCCTTCAACCCAACAACGACGATCAGATTCGAGATTCCTCATGCTTCATTCGTCACTCTCAAAGTCTTCGACCTGCTCGGCAGAGAAGTGAAGACGCTGGTTGATGAGGTGATGCAGCCGGGGAGTTATGAGCGGGTATTTAATGCTGAGGAACTGGCGAGTGGCGTGTATTTGTATCGACTTCGTGCAGGCAATTTTGAACAAACAAAAAGAACATTGATCTTGAAGTAACAGTATGGAAGCTCTTATGTATTCTCTAATGCGAAAACTTGTCGTAGCAATTTCGCTAATCAGCACTCTGAACATGGCTGTTCCCTTTCGGACGTACTCACAATGGATCCAGTGTTATCGACCGATGGGACAGGATGTACCTGCTCTTATCGTCATCGGGACAAACGTCTTTGCTGGAACCACCAACGGAGGTATCTTTCGCTCCGCTAATAACGGTATGAGTTGGACACGGATGAAGGCGGGGATCTCCGTGAAGTCTTTTGCTTTAATTGGCAATTATTTCTTTGCAGGCACTGCAGATAGCGGAGTTCTCCTTTCTTCTGATCATGGGGCATCATGGGCGCAGACCAATTCCGGATTGACGGAGACCTACGTAAGTGCGCTTGCAACAAAGGGTAGCGACCTGTTTGCTGGAACTTCTGCCGGTGTCTTTCTATCATCCAACAATGGCATGAGTTGGAGTCCCGTCAACTCCGGGCTTGCAAGCCTTGACGTTCAAACCCTCGCAGTAGAAGGAGCCAATGTTTTTGCAGGAACTTCTTCGGGGGGGATTTTTCGCACTACCAACAACGGTGGAGACTGGTATCCTGTTAATAGCGGTTTGACGAACCTGGACATCCCAGCATTGATAAGTTCAAACTTTGGCCTCTTTGCTGGTACAGTTAATTCCCAAGGAGTTTTTCGCTCAACCGATCATGGAATGAACTGGGTGGCGGTCAATTCCGGTTTAACAAATCGGCTCATTTATTCCTTCGGCGTCAATGGATCGACCCTCTTCGTAGGAACCGGCAATGGAGTGTTCAGGAGTACTGATTACGGGGTAACTTGGTCCCTGTCCGGAATCTCCGGAAACCCGGTCAAGTCACTAATCGCAACAGAACAAGGGAATGTGTTTGCGGGACTTCAAGGAGGCAGCACAGGGGGTGTGTCTCTTTCTTCTGACAACGGTTCGAGCTGGGTTCAAGTCAACTCAGGGTTGACAAAGTTCAGTGTCCGTGCCCTTACCGCTTCCGACACCTATTTGCTTGCCGGGATTTCAAGCGGAACCGTCTTTCGTTCTGATGATAATGGAAGCTATTGGAGTGCAAGCGATTCCGGTTTCGGCAGTGCCGGGGTAAGCACTTTTGCCTATCTGGGCGTTAATCTGTTTGCCGGAACAACCACCGGAAACGTCTTTCGTTCAACAGACAACGGCCTCAGATGGATCCGGACTGATTCGGGTTTGCCTGCCACCCCGATTCAAGCACTTGTCAGCAGTGGAAGCAGTCTTCTTGCGGGAACTTATGGCAGCGGAGTCTTCAAATCCACGGATGCAGGATTGACTTGGTCACCCGCAAATTCCGGTCTGATTTCCATGTACATTTATTCTTTGGCTATAGAGGATACAATGATCTTTGTCGGGACTGGAGACGGTTTCTGTCGTTCCACCAACCAAGGTGTGAGCTGGGTTTCGACAATTAACGAATTGACATCCAGTACGGTGCGTTCCCTCGCAGTAATCGGGACCAGACTTTTTGCCGGCGTAACTTCCTTTTCATATCCCAACCCTTCAATAGGGGTCTATCTTTCTACTAGTGCCGGTGAAACATGGACCAGAGTCGTCACAGGGCTCTCCGACCTTCGCGTTCAAACTTTCACCGTCAGAGGAATCAGTCTGATCGCAGGGACAACAAATGGCATCTTCGCTTCTACCGACTATGGAGCAAGTTGGACACCCATCCATCTTGGTCTAACAGATTTGTACATACAGGCACTTGCCTTCAATGACATCTACCTTTTTGCCGGAACAACTTCTGATGGAATATGGCGAAGGTCATTGTCGGAGATTACGTCGGCAACTCTCACAAATGACGAGCTACCGACAGACTTCTGGTTGTTTCAAAACCACCCCAACCCGTTCAATCCGAGCACAGTGATCGGATTTCGGATTGTGGATAACGGATTGGTGACTCTCAAGGTCTTCGACCTCCTCGGCAGAGAAGTGGCAACGCTGGTGGATCAGAAGATGGAGCCGGGAACACACGAGAGAGTTTTCAATGCCGAAGGCTTGGCAAGCGGGGTGTATCTCTATCAACTCAAGTCGGGAGGCTTTGTTCAAACAAAGAAACTCCTGCTGTTGAGATAAATTACACGCAAACTATTCGCGCCCCACTTCGCTTGTGACAACTCGCAACGGCGGGCTGAGGTAACAACCACTTCCCGCCGGGTTTCTCCGCCCGCTGTTGACTTTCTTCGTGGAACGGGCTAACTTTTATCAGGAACTACCCTCGCCAGTTCCTTCTGTGCATTTACCCTCTCCCCCACCACGAGGCTTAGATGCATGCATATTCCCCGATCTGTTCTTCATCATACCATAACTAATCCAAACGGCTCTCACGCTTAGTATCCGCTGTTCGCTTTCGTCAGTCTATCAGACCGAGGGGCCGTTTTCGTCTTTCACTTTCGATCAAGGGAGAGAACCATGAAACATATTCTTTCTGTCTTATTTCTGTTTTGCTTCGTCGTAGTCCAAGGAGACGCATCAGAACGTTTTACTTCCCTCTCGCCGCACTCACCGGCCAGACTGGATTCCATTGCCAGTTGGGCAGCGTTGGGAAGTGGCACTGACAACTGGGTGTATGCAATCGCGCAGATGGGAACCGACATCTATGTTGGAGGGATATTCGATACAGCAGGCGGCGTACCCGCGAGGAATATTGCTCGATGGGACGGGACGCAATGGCACGCGCTGGGCGCGGGAACGAACGCGGAAGTGCGGGCACTTGCAGTTATCGGAAGCAACCTGTACGCGGGAGGAAAATTCACTACGGCCGGCGGAATCACGGTTAACTATCTTGCTAAGTGGGATGGAGCCCAATGGTCTTCTCTCACGACAGGATTGTCGAGTCATGTTTTCGCACTTGGTGTGCGCGGCACAGATCTTTACGTCGGCGGGGCGTTTGTTTATGCAGGGGGAATACGGTCGGAATCTATTGCGAGATGGAACGGCACACAATGGTCAACAGAGTGGCAAACCATCGGGAGCGGTCTCAACCAACAGGTTGATGCAATCGCATTTATTGGAGATGACCTCTATGTCGGCGGAGGCTTTTGGAATGCAGGTACTGTACCTGCGAATAACATCGCCCGGTGGAGTGGGGGGCAGTGGTCAGCACTCGGCTCCGGTACTGAGGGAGGACAGATCTTCGCTCTTGTTTCCGTGGGAACCGACCTGTATGCTGCCGGCCATTTTACAATCGCCGGAGGCGTCAATGCTTCAAAGGTGGCCAAGTGGGACGGCAACTCCTGGTCGGCTCTTGGGAGCGGACTCAATTCCGCAACCTACGCTCTTGCAGCGATGCCGAACGGGCAAGGGGGAACTGACCTCTACGCGGGCGGTGAATTCTCCATCGCAGGTGGCGACAGCGCGAGCAAGATTGCAAAATGGAACGGAAGTGAATGGACACGCCTCGGCACCGGAACCAGCTCTGTCGTTGAAGCGCTGTACGCGTCAGGCTCTCTTCTTTACGTTGGCGGGAGGTTCGAAACCGCCGGTGGAGTGTTGGCGAAGCGCATTGCATGCTGGGGGCCGGCATTTACATCAGTGCCTGACCCTTCGCAGCAACCGTACGCGTTCCATCTTGCACAAAACTATCCCAACCCGTTTAATCCGACGACGACAATCAGCTATCAGCTATCAGCAGTCAGCCACGTGACACTCAAAGTCTTCGACCTGCTCGGTAGAGAAGTCGCAACGCTGGTGAATGAGGTGATGCAGCCGGGAGACCATGAGCGGCTG
>JAHBUR010000050.1 GCA_019637975.1 Bacteroidota bacterium
CCGCTGACTCCTCCGGCAAGAATGACGCTCGTGTTCGACAAATCATACGCCATGGCACGAGTACGGCCCCCTACGTTGTAGGGCCCGCGCCGACTCCAATTGATTGCGGCATTCGACACACCTTGGGCGTTTTCCCGCGTTGGCAGCGATGCCGCAAAGGCAAGTTCACGATCCCTGATACCCGCTGGAATTTCGCCTGTTGCCGGATCATGCAAACGCAACCACTCGTGTCGGGCCCGGCCGTACGGGTCATCATTGCTTCCGGCCGATGAACGGATCTTTGGCGGCCGCGGCGCCTGCGGCATTTCCGATTCCTGACTCGGCAACAGCCAAACACCGGCGGCTCCAATTGCCATCATAACGCCGGCAAGCAGCAATACTGTTCGTCTCTTCATGAAATCCTCCTTGATTTTGTTGGGGATGATTGATTGCTATTGTCGTTCGTAGCTGAAAACCGTATAGCGCGGTTGGATGTCGCCTTCAAGTGTTTCATATCCGGCAATGTCGGCTTTGAACCGTAGGCCCGCATGCAGGCCGGGAAGTGACGGCTGCATATCGGGCAGAATTGTTTCCGTCGGGTTGAGTGTATAGGCAAACTTCATCCGGTAGGTGGTTCCTTCCAGGAACGGCTGGGGGAACCCCATCCCTGCAGTCATCACGGAAATGACACGGACCTTTGCCACACACGGAGCCTTCGAGCAAGGGCTTTCGACATCCGGCGGGTCGAATGTCGCCGACTCGATCTCGACAATCTCGCCAAGTATACGCGCGTGATTCGGGGGTACATGACCGGCAGTGCTTGCGGTGTGCTCCTGCGTTGCAGGTTGCTTCTCTGCATCCTTCGCAGCCTGCCTGCACGAAAGAAGCGAGCCGCAGATTATCAGAACAGCCAAAAAGAACCATCGTTTCATTCTTGTCGAGCCTCCGATTGTGAACTGAGCAGCGGAAGAATACTGCCGAGATACTCCTTCAGCACATATCCTCTTGCCCCTATTGCCTTCGCTTCCTCGCGGTATGCGCGCTCGTTAAATTGCGTGAGCATAACAATCCGCGCATGCGGGTCGATCTCCCGAATTTGTCGCGCTGCAACAAGTCCGTCCGACCCTCCCATCATAATATCCATCAGTACCCAGTCCGGAGAAAAGGTGCGGTACGAATGGAATGCTTCATGTCCATTGGAACATTCCAGTATCTCATTTTCCCCCAATAGGTTACGGCTCAAGAACTTCCGAACAAGATTGCGGAACATGGCGCTGTCGTCAACGAGTAGAATTCGCATGTGATTGTGAATTGGTGTGAAGATGATAGAATTACCGGGAGGGAATTACAATGGAGTGAAGTGCGGGATCTTATGGGCAGATGTGCCTATGATGCGTCGTCGGACGCGGCGACGCCGGCTACTGCCTAAGCAAGCCTGTTCTTGTTTTCGAGGGCGAACTGGAGGAGCTTATTATATCCTTCCAGATTCAGCTTCGTGCAGATGTTGTTGCGGTGATGTTGGACTGTCCTGACGCTGATACTGAGTTCATCGGCAATCTCACGGCTGGTTTTGTTTTGGCTGAGGAGTTTGAGAACGCGGCGTTCTTGCTGCGTAAGATCATCAATGGAAGGCTTCGGGCTACGATGTACAAGCTTTGTCGTTCGTCGGACAAGATAATGTGAGACCAGCGGGCTCACATACGGAATGCCATCCGCTACGGATTTGATGCATGCGAGAATATCCGCAGGCGCGCTGTCTTTCAGCAAATACCCTTTCACGCCCACATCCATCGCTTCGGTGAAGTATGCTTCTTCTTTGAACATCGTCAGGATGATGAATTCGGTTGTACAGGATTCATCCTTCACCGCGGCTCTCACCACATCCAACCCTTCCATTCCCGGCATCGAAATATCCAGCACCGCGATGTCGGGTTTCCGTTCAAGAATGAGCTTGAGGGCATCCTTTCCATTTCCCGCTTCACCGACTACGGATACGGACGGATCATGTTCAACAGTTCGCAGAAGTCCCTGCCTGAACAGGGGATGATCATCAGCAAAGATTACCGTACTAACGGGTCGTTCAGTCATTGTTCAATTGCCGAGAGGAATCTGTACAGTCAACACTGTTCCGGCTCCCGGTTTCGACTCGAGGGCATACGTGCCTCCCAAAAGCCTGACACGTTCGGCAATGTTCACAAGCCCGAGGCTCCACTGCTCAGGGGGACGTGAGAGAAACGTCTCGGCATCGAAGCCCGTGCCATCATCACTCACCTGCAACTCAAGTCCGGTTGCGGTTTTTTGAATTCGTACTGATGCATTTTTTGAGGCTGAGTGCTTCACAACATTGGACAAGGCCTCCTGCACAATCCGGTACATGCCGATCTCATACTGATGGTCCAGACGGTCGGGTAAGCCGTCAAAGCTTGCCGAGATTGTCGTCGGAAAACCTGATGTCATTTTCTCCACCATCGTTTCAATTGCCCTGCGCAATCCGAGGCGGTCGAGAACGTGGGGGTGAAGATCGAAAGAGATCTCCCGTACTTCATCCAGCGATTGTTGGGCGAGTTCGGAGAGCTGGCTGAGTTCTTCGTGCACATGCGGGTTCTGCGTCTGGCTCTCGGTCGTTTGCTGAAGCATGTTCTTCAAGACAAGAAGATTCTGGCCGAGACTGTCGTGCAGGCCCGAGGCAATGCGTTTTCTTTCAGCTTCCTGGGATTCAATCAAGCGACGTGAGAATTCCTGCCGGCGTTCTTGCTCGATTCGGACACTTTGCGAGCGTTTCCGCAAGACGATTCCCACAACCAGAACAGCCAAGACTGCTGCCGTAAGTCTGAACCACCACGTTCCCCAGAACGGCGGCGAGATCGTAAATGCGAGAGTGGCCATCCGGGGATTCCATTCGCCCCCGGGAATTCTCGCCGTTACGGCAAAGCGGTACTCTCCCGGCGGAACCGACCCGTAGGGTATGCTGCGCTGTGTCGTGGTTCGCCACTCGTCATCTATTCCCTCGAGCATATAGTGATACTCGAGAGTATGTGGCGCTGTGAGGTGAATGGCAACGAAATCGAACTCAAGCAGGTTCTGCTTGTACGAAAGCTGCAAGCCGTCCTGCAGAGGCTCATCGTTGTCAAATACTCTCAGCCGTGTGATGTACGTAGGCGGGGGCGTTTTCTGCACTTCAGAATCCTTGGGGTCAATTCGTATTGCACCGTGGGAAGAACCGAACCAGAGATGGCCGGAACGATCACGCAAAGCGGCTCCGGAGTTCATTTCATTCGAAACCAGCCCGTCTTTTACAGAATACGTCTTGAATGAACTTCCGTCAAACCGGCTGATCCCTTTGTTTGTCCCGATCCACATGTTGCCGCGGGAATCTTCCAATGCAAAGAAGCAAACGTTGTTTGCAAGTCCCTCTTTTGTTGTATAGTTGGTGAACGAACCGTTGCGATACACGCTGATGCCTCCCCCGTCGGTTGCGCACCAGATCGAGCCATCGGTGTGAACGGCAATGGCGCGGATGGTATTGTTTGCCAGCCCGTCTTTGGTTGTGAAATGCGAGAACTCTCTGCCGTCGAACTTGCTCAAGCCGCCATCGGTGCCAAGCCAGATATTCCCTTCGGCATCCTCCTCAATCGAGCGAACCCTGTTGCTCGGAAGGCCATGCCGCGTGTCGTACACATGAGTCTTGTTACCATCGAGTATGCAAACTCCTCCATCAAACGTCCCCATCCAGATTCGCCCGCGTTTATCTTCCAAAAGAGACAGAATAACATCACCCGGCAGCCCATGACGTTTATCGAAAACTCTCACCGTCCGGCCACTCAGCCGGGCTGCTCCTTTGTGCGTGCCAAGCCAGATTGTGCCTTGACGGTCTCTCAACACGGCTCTGATGGTATTGTGCGGCAAACCGGACGACGTGTCGAAGGTTTGAAACTCGCCATGCGAAAGCCGGCTGGCTCCCCCGCCGTAGGTTCCAAACCAGATGCTGCCTTCCGGCCCTTCGGCGATCGCCATGACGATGTTGTTGGAAAGCCCGATTGCAGTAGTGTACGCCTGGATATTATCGGAGCCGAGGCGGGCAACTCCTGCGTACGTGCCGAACCACATATTCCCCTCACGATCCTGAACGATCGAGCGGACGACTTTGCTCGGGAGCCCGTTTTCAAGAGAGTATTGTGAATGCGTGCCTTCAGCATATCTCACAACTCCGGCTCCGTACGTACCTGCCCACACTCCGCCTCCGTCATCCAGAGTCAACGCGTATACTTCCTGTGATCTCTCTGCAACCGTTGAACCGACAGGGATGAATTTTTCTCCTTCTTTCCTGAATACGCCGTCTCCTTCAGTTCCCATGAACAACACGCCGTCCTTATTCTCAACTAAACACTTTACGGCGGAAGCAGGCACGCCGGATTCCGCGCCGTACGTTCTGGAAACCGTACCTCGCAGCTCAACAGCTTTGTCTTTCATACCCAACCAAATTGCTCCGGACTTCAGCCGGTATATCGAAAACACTTCGCCCTCAACCAACCTTCTAACTGAATCAGAATCGAAAAGCAAGAGCCCCTTCTGCGTCCCCATGAGAAGCGAGCCATCCTGATCGGGAAGAATGGAATATACGATGCCCTCCGGCAATCCCTGCCCGCTGCCGAATGATTCAAACCGGCCATTCAAGAAGCGAGACGCCCCTCCGGCAGTGCCAAGCAATATCGCCCCTGCCGCATCTTCCGCAATGCACAAAACCCGGTTGTTGATGAGACCTTCTTCGGTAGTAAAATTGGTGAAGGTGTAGCCGTCGAATCTGCTGACTCCGTCTTGCGTTCCGACCCAGAGAAATCCCTTGGAATCCTGAAACACGGAGTAGACGGTAGATTGCAGCAGTCCATCGTTTACTGAATAGGTGTGAAAAGGGAGAACTTGCGCCCGCGCTTCGGTGAGAAGGAGACAGCAAGCAAATCCGGCAAGCAGCCGGATTTCAGCCCGGAATTTCCTGAGGATTTTGGGGAGATGGCGCATTATTGAGTGAACGGATTGAAACCAATCTACAACGCAGGCCGATGTGAGTCAACAGAAATTGCTGCCCGGTGGAGGCCGCCCGATTCGGCATTTCTTACTTCCCTGCTACATTTGTACAAATCTATGCAACAGTACGACAACAGAAATGCTGAATATGAGCCGGATTCGGCAATCATCTCTCCCCCATCACCATCCCGAGCGACATCTGTCCAACACATCGCAACATGCCTGAAAGACTTCGCCCCCCTTGATGAGCTATATTTGCACCCGTCATTCGGAAACTATGGAACAGCAATTTTCAACAAGGAGGATCATATGGCAAGCAAATACGGATACGCACTTCCGCAACTCGGCGGCGAGTTGTTTTTGACAGATGGCGGGATTGAAAGCACGTTGATTTTTCATGAGGGGGCCGAGCTTCCTTACTTTTCGGCGTTCGACCTTCTCAGCTATTCGAGAGGAACCGACCTGCTGCGCAAATACTTCCGCACGTACGCCGAGGTGGCTGCACGCTACGGAACGGGATTGATTTTGGAAAGCGCAACCTGGCGCGCCAATCCGGATTGGGCGAGGAAAATAGGATACTCAAGAGAGGAGCTGGCGGATGCGAATCGCAAGTCAATTTTTCTTCTTGAAGAGATTCGGGATGAGTTCGACGCGGCACTGGAGCATCTGGTGATTAGCGGATGCCTCGGTCCTCGCGGTGACGGATATGTGCCGACCGCTGTGATGAACGAGAAAGAAGCAGAAGAGTATCACAGCGAACAGGTGTTCACCTTTGTCGAAACAGCGGCAGATATGGTCAGCGCGATTACCATGAACTACACTGCCGAGGCAATCGGGATTGCACGGGCTGCGCAGCGTGCGGAGCTGCCTGTTGCAATCTCCTTCACCGTCGAAACCGACGGCAATCTTCCGACCGGACAGGCGCTGCGAGATGCCATCCGTGAAGTTGAAGCGGCAACGGGCTGCTATCCGGCTTACTACATGATCAATTGCGCACACCCGACGCATTTCGATCATATTCTGACAAACGATCCTGTGTTCGACCGGATTCGTGGACTGAGAGCCAATGCGTCACGCAAGAGTCATGCAGAACTGAATGACTCAACAGAACTCGATGCAGGGAATCCGCTGGAACTCGGAATGCAGTACGCCGAACTCACACGCCGACTCAAGAACTTGAACATTCTGGGCGGATGCTGCGGAACAGACCATCGGCACATCGAGCAGATTGCGGAGGCGCGCGTGCCGCTTTTCGAAACAGTAGTAATCAACAATCACAATTAATCTAAGAGAGAAAGAGATGGAGGATCTCATGCAAACAGTAAATCTAAACACGCTGAAGAAAACGCTGTTCGGTCAGGAAAACGACAACGAAGCGCGGGTATCAGGAGTATTTCCCCTTTCCGTCGCAACGGGAAACAAGAGTACGGCTCTGGTCTACTTCGAACTTGAACCGGGCAAGAAAGTCCCCTCACACACCGACACCGCCGAAGAAGTACTGCTGATTCTGGGCGGAAAGGCAGAGGTGACGATCGGCGACGAAACCGGGATTGCTGTCGAGGGAACGCTGGCTGTTGTTCCTGCAATGGAGCCGCATTCAGTGAGGAATATCGGGAAGGAGAAAGTCCGGGTTGTCGGCTTCTTCTCCAGCAACACGGTAATGAGTACGTTTGAAGAACCACTCATGCCAATGGAGCAAGTTCCTGCGCCTCCGAACAGCGAACGAACGCTGGTGACGCCGTTCCCGGCATTGCTTGAGCAGGATGTATTGAAGAACTAAAACCAAATCACAATCAAACAATAATCAAACATCAACACTCATAAAGGAGCAACATCATGAACTACCTTCTTGCAACACTCGTCTCATCCGTCGTTTCGATTTCGCCCGTGAAGGGCAACGACTCGGCGATCCCGACCTCACCGGTGGCAATGAAGCCGGCGGAAGTCATCCGGATTGACAAGCCTGCGTACCCCGACTATGCCCGCGCGTACAAAATGGAGGGCGAAGTTGTGGTGGAAGTCCAGGTTGGTGAAGACGGGAAGGCAACGCAGATCAACCTCGTGAAGGAAGATCACCCGGTATTCAACAACGCCGCCATCACGGCTGCGGCCAACGCTGATTACGCCCCTGCCACAATGCAGGACAAGGCGGTAAAGAGCCGGGTGAAAATTCCGTTCACGTTCAAGAACAAGAGGTAATCCGGCAACAACGCAACGAGACAAGACTGCGTCCCGCGAGGGGCGCAGTCTTTTGTTTGGGGGATTGTTATCCACTAAGTCCACGAAGGGACGCCAATAGGATGAAAACCATTGTACCGTTTCGTTGCTTCGTGCAACTTCGTGATCTTTGTGGATCACCCATTCTTACCTGCCTTCGAGAATCCTAAATCATTTATACGACAAATTTGTTATCTTGCCTCTTGACAAGACGACAAATTTGTCGTATCATTACATCAGCCTGAAACAACGACCCATACAAAAGGTGATGTGATGAAAGACGTCGAACGTGTGCTAACTCTTTCCGCTGCAACGTGTTGCCTGTGCGAGCATCCGTTGGGCGAGCGGGAACTGCACGAACTCCGCGGCCGGATGGACGACTCGCTCAATGAAGTCTATTGCCAATCCTGTCTCGAAGAAAACCTGGTTGTGTGCCGCGAATGTTCCGTCCGCTACACGCCGGATGGTATCTGCGAGGAATGTGCCGCGAGGGAGTATGCACTGGCAGTATAACAAACATTCGACAGTGCAGCCGCCGCCGGCTTTGCAGTCCGGACAAACACTCGTGCCGTACACAACCCTGCTGCGGCAGTTCAACACGGCGCCGCCGGGCAAGCTCTACTGCCTGCACGGTGACCGGAGTGTGTTTCGCCTGTCGCTGTATGCAGCCTCGCATGCGCTGCTTGCAGGCGTACCGATTGCATTGGTGGATGGCACCAACCGGTTCGATGCGTACTACATCGCCGAGTTTGCAAGAAAGGTGACGAGTCAGCGTCCTGCGCGGCAGCGGGTAACGCCCGAGCAATTGCTGGAGCGCATCTTCATTTCGCGTGCATTCACCTGCTATCAGATGGAGGCGACAATCACCCAGCGTCTACCGGCATTTGTGCGGAAGAAGCAATGCCCCATCGTTATCATCTTCGGGCTGCTGGACACGTTTTATGACGAGCAGGCGCCGCTGTTTGAAGTGAAGGCAAGCATACAGCGGGTGATTGCAGCACTGCACAAACTGAAGCAAGGCAACATCTCCGTACTTCTTGCCTCACTTGACATGAAATTAGCATCGAACGAACGTAATGCGCTGTTCCCGAAACTCCGGCTGGCAATGGATGAGGTGTATCGTGCGGTGGATACTGACTCGGGACAGCGCATTGTTTGTGAAACGAGAAATGTTTCCATGAAAGTTTTGCCACAGAGAACACAGAAATGAGAGAATGGGTGGTTTACGACCCTCGAATTCATCATCGCAAGTCAATACGCCTACCGGGCTATAATTATTCTACACCCGGATCGTATTACGTCACTGTCTGTGCAGCGGAGCGTCAATGCCTTTGGGGTGATGTAAGGAATTCTGCAATGATATTTTCGCATATAGGTAAGATTGTTGAAGCGGATTTTCGGGCTATCCCGAACCATTATCCCAACGTCTCTCTTGATGCTTTTCAAGTCATGCCAAATCATCTCCATGCTATCATCACTATCAAAGAAACATCACGTAGGGACACGACTCCGTCGTGTCCTGCCAACGAATTGCAACCGGCCCCACGCCAACGACAATTTGGAAAACCCGTCAAAGGCTCTCTCTCAACAATCATTGGAGCTTACAAATCCGGCGTTACAATCAAGGTCCAAAACGCGGGGCTTCAATTCAAAGAACCTCTCTGGCAATCCCGCTTTTATGATCACGTGATCCGCTACGACGTTGATTTCTTCATGGTCCAGCAGTATATCTCGCCCAATCCTGTGATGTGGGAACATGATATTGACAATCCCAATGCAAAACCAATTTCGTTTGCGGAGTTTGAAAAGATACTGGAAGAGAAGTATCACATATCGGGCAAGGCACTGTACATGATAGTAAACTCGAAGAAGTTCGGCAGGTTGCGGATAACCTAAAGGCAGGACATGCCGGAGGCATGTCCCTACTGATTAGGAGACCGCCGAGTAGGGACACGACTCCGTCGTGTCCTCCAGTTTGAAAGGGTTTGGTAGATTACGATGACCTAATGCAGGACATGCCGGCCCAAAGGGCTCCTTTGGAGAGGCATGTCCCTACACAAAGAGGAAGCTATGGGCAGAACGGTACCAACATTCACGATGGTCATCCAGCAGGAGATGGAAAGCTGGACGAAATTCCGACGCGGCCTGCGGCAGGAAGACCAGGAGGCGCTGGATGAACTTTTCAGGGCTGCGCGGTTGCAATTGGCAAGCTGCGCATACGCCGCCCGTCCGATTCCGTTTGAGAGTATTGCGATGGCAATGTTAGTGTCGCAGCAAAGGGTGATTCAGAACCTCAAAATGAGAGTTTCGTTGTTAGAGGGAGTGGACCAAAGCAATCAAATGAAAGAACCGCTAATTCACGCGAATGAACGCTAATCCAAATACCTTTATTCGCGTTGATTCGCGTCCATTCGCGGTTGAAAAAGGGGATCAGCACTCGTGTCACCTTCCATCATCACCGGCTGGCTGTTCGATATCTATCCTTCCTCCGAAGGCATTCGCCTTTGGTTGATTGACAAGGAGGGCGTGAAGCATCAGGCGTTCGTGCCCTTCGTGCCGTCGTTCTTCATGCACGTTTCACGCGAACAAGAACAGCGTGTCGCGGCACTCGTCCGGTCCCTTCCCTTCAACATCACTCTCGATCGTGTCACACGCAAGGAATTGTACTCGAACGAAGAATGGAACGTTCTTCGCATAAATGTCCACGATACGCTGCGTTTCAAGCAGGTTGTGCAGCGGCTCGAGCGGCACTTCCCCCACTACGTCTTCTTCAACTCCGACATTCAGACACAGCAAATCTATCTGTACGAAACAGGACTCTTTCCCCTTGCATTGGGCGACTACTGCATCAACGAGAACGGAATGTTGACGGAATGGCATCTCCAAGACACCTACGATGCATCTGTTTATACGATGCCTCCCCTCACCACCATGAAGTTGATGAACCGGCCCGACTTCGTCTCTCCCAAATTCAGAAAATCATATCAGATAGAAATCAGCTACGACGGAGAAACGTACAGTCTGGAAAACGACCAGCCCGCGGAAATACTGCATGCCGTCAATCATCATCTCAAACGCTGCGACCCGGATATCATACTGACGGAATACGGCGATGCGATTTTGCTGCCGCTGCTGGTGAAACTTTCTGATGAACTGAAGATTCCTTTGTTGCTCAATCGTGACAAGCGGGCCGGATACTTTACAACAAGGGAGTCGAGCTATTTCGTGTACGGCAAGATGGTACACAAGGACGGCGCATTCGAGCTTGCAGGACGCTGGCATCTCGACATCGAAAACTCATTCATGATGGGTGAAGCGAGTCTTGATGGCGTAGTGGAAATTGCCCGACTCACACAACTTCCTGTCCAGCATCAATCCCGCTCGACCATCGGCACGGCGCTTTCCTCGATGCAACTTTCGTGGGCGTACAGGAACAATTATTTGATTCCTGCAAAGAAGCGCGAGCCGGAGGAATTCAAATCGGCGGCAACGTTGCTGCTTGCTGATCGCGGCGGACTCATCTTTCAGCCCGTTATGGGCTACCACGAACAAATCGGCGAACTGGATTTCGTTTCGATGTATCCGACGATCATGGTGCAGCATAACGTCTCGCCCGAAACAGTCAACTGCCGGTGCTGCACAAACGAAGCCGTGCCGGAATTGAAATACACCATCTGCACAAAACGAAAAGGCATTGTCCCCGAAACGCTGCGGCCGATTGTGACGAAGCGTTCATTCTACAAAAAGGAAAAGAAGAGACTGAAGAAGTCGGGAGATGAACGCTGGCACATCTACGACCGGCGACAGAATGCACTCAAGTGGATGCTCGTCACCTGTTTTGGATATTTGGGATACAAGAACGCCCGCTTCGGCAAAATCGAGGCGCATGAATCTGTGAATGCTTTCTCCCGCGACGCCATCCTGACAGCAAAGGAAATTGCCGAGGCGCGGGGGTACAAGTTTCTTCATGCCATTATAGATTGCATGTGGCTCAAAAGAGATGGCGCAACGGAAGAAGACTACGAGGCACTGTGTACCGAGGTAAGCACAAAGACGAACATCGAGATTTCTCTTGAGGGCATTTATAATTGGATTCTCTTCCCTACTTCAAAGATGGATCCGAACATCCCGACGGCGAACCGTTACGTTGGATTTTATACGAACAAGGAGATCAAGGTCCGTGGGATTGAAGTCAGGCGACGTGACACGCCGAAGTTTATCAAACGGATGCAGGGAGAGATGTTGGAGATTCTCGGCGAAGCCGAAAACATAACTGACGTGAAGATGCTGGCTCCTGCCGCTCTTGCAAAGGCCAAGGAGTACGTCGAAATGCTTCGTTCGGGAAAGGCCGATCCGTTGGAGCTGGTCATTCGGCGACACATCTCACAGGAAGCTTCCGAGTATAAGAACCGAAGCGCTAACGCTGAAGTAGCAAAAGCGCTTGAAGAAGCCGGCATCAAGTTGCAGCCGGGAGAATCCATTGAATATATCCTGCTCGACTCGACAGGAAAGAAGAAACCTGAAAAAGCAAAACCGCTATCATTATACTCGTTCGACGACGGATACGATATCGAGAAATACGTTGAGATAACATTCAAGGCCGTTGAAACGCTTCTGTTGCCGCTGGGATATGATGAAAAGACGCTGAAACAAGGTTTCGGAATGAGGATTCAGAAACGGAGAAAGCCTGTCTCTACGCCGTTTCTTCTGCCACAGTACGTGGAATAAGCCGCTTCCGCAACTTGACTCACGAGCCGAAGGTTCGTATATTGTTGCACACAAAGATCGCGGGGTGGAGCAATTGGTAGCTCGTCGGGCTCATAACCCGAAGGTTGCAGGTTCAAGTCCTGTCCCCGCTACAAACCCAAAGGGATAACTTACTGATTCTACATAAGTTATCCCTTTTGTATTGTTCGGGTAGGTTCAAATTTTTTCCTTTCATGATTTGCCTCCCTCCTTCCGCAGTTCATCTTCTACATCTTACACACTGACTTCGTTTATCTCTCCACACTTGACAATGGAGGTCCGTTATGCTATATTACTTTGCATAACAAAGTACTTTGTAACAATAATAGGTACAGCATGAATAACCCCGGACAGGATCTCTCGGAGATTCGATCAATGATGGAAAAATCCTCACGGATATTGTCGCTGAGCGGCGTTGCGGGGATTGCCATCGGATGCGTTGCGCTCATCGGAGTAGGGTATGCACAGTATATTCATACGCGGGTTCCTCCTGAAGACCTGATACACCATCTCGTTAGTGATGCCATCCTTGTCCTCCTTGTTGCGATTGGCCTTGCTGTCATTTTCTCCAGCCGTATGGCCAGACAAAAGGGCCTGCCGGTCTGGAACGCAGCCGCAAGACACTTGGTGACGGAACTCGCCATCCCTCTTGCCGCAGGCGGAGTTTTCTGTATCTCTTTGATGCACCACGGAGTCTACTTACTCCTCCCGGCGACGATGCTCGTCTTCTATGGCCTGGCACTCTTTAGCGCAAGCAAGTACACAATCACTGAGGTCCGGATTCTCGGCATAGCACAACTTGCACTCGGGGTTCTTGCAATGTTTGTCCCGGAAGATGGATTGATCTTCTGGGCACTCGGTTTTGGCATCGGCCACATTGTATTCGGACTACGGGTCTATTTCAATTATGAGCGATGAGCAGTTCAATTGAAAATCTGAATAAGGTCTTTGAAAACCGGATCCGACTCGGCCTTATGTCTTCTCTCGTCGTGAACGATGCGCTCGATTTCAACTCTCTCAAAGGGCTTCTTGGCACAACCGATGGTAACCTTGCATCGCATGCGAATGCGCTTGAAGAGGAGGGCTATGTCAAGGTCAAGAAGTCGTTCCGGGGCAGGAAGCCGCTCACAACCTATTCTGCAACGGCAGCAGGACGAAGAGCATTTGCCGAACATGTTGACGCGCTTGCACAACTTCTCAACATCCCGAAATGATTCATCAACGAACATTGTCAATGACTTCTTGATACGATCCGGAAATAGACCGGACAAATGAAACGATGTGTTATGGAGAATCTTATGAACGATAGCTGGTTGAAACGATCTGTCATGTTGCGAATGACCATCATCGGATGTTTGACCCTTGCGATGCTCATCCCCTCCGTCCTGGTGATGGGCCTGATTTCCGAGCGTGAGCAAACACGCAACAGTGCAATCGCCGAGGTAAGCGAAAAGTGGGGAGCCCGGCAAACCATTGCAGGACCGGTATTGACATTGCCGTTCAAGCGCATGATCCGAACAGAAAAAGGAGACGCACGCACCGTGATTGAGCATGCTCAACTACTGCCTGCGACGTTGGCAATTTCAGCAAACGTATCTCCGGAAGTACGGTACAGAGGAATCTACCAAGTGACCCTCTACAATACAGTGGCGGACATACGGGGAACATTCACGTTGGAAGGGCTTGCTGCGCTGAACATCAAAGCGGAAGATGTCGTATGGGAAGAGGCCTCACTCACATTCGGCGTCAGTGATCTGAAGGGCGTCAAGGAAGCCATCAACGTCCGGTGGGGCAACAAGGAATTCCCTGCCGAGCCGGGTGTCGGCGCCGACAATTCGCTACGGTCCGGCATCAACATAAAGCCGGTACTGTCGCCCGGTCAGCAACACGATGAGTTTGCCGTAAAAGTCAACTTGAATGGCAGCGACCAACTGCAATTCGTCCCTGTTGGAAAAGAGACGAACGTGACGGTCTCCTCATCGTGGAAATCGCCCAGTTTCGTCGGCAGGTTTTTGCCGGATCAACGCACCGTTGGTGAGGCGGGGTTCGATGCGAAGTGGAGCGTGTTGCATCTCAACCGCAATTTTCCCCAACAGTGGATCAGCGAGCGCCTCTCCGGTGAGAACGAAAAGATTCAGTTCGACCAATTCGCATTCGGCGTGAAACTCATCTCACCGCTCGACCAGTACCAGCAAACGCTACGTTCGGCGAAATATGCGATTATGTTCGTTGCACTGACGTTTCTCGCTTTCTTCCTCACGGAAGTCCTCACGAATAAAGTCGGCCATCCCGTTCACTATGCACTGATCGGATTCGCCCTCGTGTTGTTCTACTGCCTACTCCTGTCGCTCTCAGAACACATGTCTTTCCTGCTAGCCTACGTTACCTCAAGCACCGCGATCGTCCTATTGATCGGCGGATACTCACGCAGCGTGCTCGGCACAAACCGGTTTGCAGCAACAATCTCATCGTTGCTTGCACTGCTGTACACGTTTCTCTTCGTGATATTGCAGGAGAAGGACTACGCCCTTCTGTTCGGAAGTACCGGCCTGTTTGCAGTACTCGCTTTGGTGATGTACTTGACACGGAAGATCGATTGGTTTACTGTAGGGAAGTCAGAGGGCACAGCGTAGCCCTGGTTCTGAGACAAGGAGATGTCCTATCCGCTCCGTGTATGTTCTTTCTGTTGAGATTTGTGTTACCATGGCCTCTGGTTATTCAGAGG
This sequence comes from Bacteroidota bacterium, assembly GCA_019637975.1. Classification (NCBI taxonomy): domain Bacteria; kingdom Pseudomonadati; phylum Bacteroidota; species Bacteroidota bacterium. The sequence continues at coordinate 14,690 of JAHBUR010000050.1, forward strand.
CCGTTCATTTTTTTACAGCCGGATTGATGCTACTTCCTTGCAACTGCTTCTCTGAAATTCTTCGTAAGAGAGGCGGCGCGGTTCGTCAAGACTTCATACCGACCTTCCTGAATTGCTTTCTTGTCCATTAAATCGCTCCCGATACCAACAGCCACAGCGCCTGCCGCAACCCATTCTCCAACATTTTCTATGCTTACGCCCCCCGTAGGCATGAGTTTGATGTGGGGAAAAGGACCCGCGATATCCTTGAAGAACTTCGGACCGAGGCTTGTCGCAGGAAAGACTTTTATGATATCGGCACCTGCGTTCCAACCTGCAAGAATCTCGGTCGGCGAATAGCAGCCGGGCATACAGGCAATGTCGGCAGATTTGCATGCCCGTATTACCTCCAGATTGAGAATGGGACCCACGACGAATTTTGCACCGGCATCGATGACGGCTTTTGCCGTCCCGTCATCAGTGACCGTTCCGGCTCCGACAACTATGTCCGGAGGCATTTCACGAGTGAGTCTGTCGATGAGTTCAACGGCACCGGGAACCGTCATGGTGATCTCAATACATTTCACACCACCTGCTGCAATCGCTTCAACAACTTTTGTGAGGCGCTGCGCATCGGTCATTCTGATAACGGCAACAACGCCCGTCGAGCAGATATATGATACAGTTTCAGATCGAGTCATTTTTGTTACCGTTTAATTCGTGCACTTCCGCCGCCCATAACGTGCTTCACTTCTTCCATCGTCACCATGCTGGTATCGCCGCGGGTACTTTGCAGAAGCGCGCCATGGGCGGCCCCCATTTCGACGCATTCTTGCGGAGACATACCGTGCAGCAAACCATATACAAATCCGCTGCAGAACCCGTCTCCGCCGCCGACCCTATCTTCCACTTCAAGATTCTCATAACGGCGGGATTCATAGAACTTCCCGTCGTAATACATGATTGCCGACCAGTTGTTCACCAATCCGCTTACCACTTCACGCAACGTTGTTCCGACTGCTTGGACGTGGGGATATGTCTTCACGACTTTCTCCACCATCTTCTTGTATCCTTCAATCGGAAGACTTTTGAGATGTTCGTCGGCACCTTCAACCTCGAATCCCAGTACCTTCTGAAAATCCTCTTCGTTTCCGATCAGAACATCAATATAGGGAACGAGATTCTTCGTTACCTCAATCGCCTTCTTGCTCGACCACAGTTTGCTTCTGAAGTTGAGATCGTAACTGACAACCGCTCCGGCGTCGTGAGCGGCTTTCATTGCTTCACGCGTCACTTCCGCACAACTGTCGCTGAGCGCCGCAAAGATACCGCCCGTATGAAACCACCGTGACTTTCGCTTGCCGAAGATTCTGTTCCAATCAATTTCGCCCGGCTTCATATGAGCAACGGCCGTGTGCCCGCGGTCGTAGAGCGTAACACTTGCGCGGACTCCCATCCCGACTTCTGTGAAGTTCAGCCCGATGCGGTCGGCTCTTCCGCTGCCGTCATACGGAACCCAAATCACTTCACTCAAATCCATGCCGCTTGCGCGTGCATGATTTTTGATGAACGCACCAAGCGGATTGTCCACCAAACGTGAAATCCATCCGGTGCGAAGTCCGTAGCGTGCCAATGCATACGAAACGTTGTATTCGCCGCCTCCGGCGTAAGCTTCGAAGTAGGGCGTGAGTTCAATCCGCTGATGTCCCGGAGGACTCAGGCGTATCATGCACTCCCCCAATGAGAGTAAATCAAATTCAGTCTCTGAAGAAGAGAGAAGTTTCAATCCCATTACATTGTCCTTGTGCAGATGGTGAAAATGAATGATATGCACCATTCAACCCGGGCGCGATACTGAAAACACACCCGGGCTGTAACAATAACAATCAGATGCTGTATGTTGACGAGGCTGTATCTCCGCCGCGTCCCGTCCAATTTGTATGGAAGAACTGACCGCGGGGTTTGTCGACCCGCTCGTACTGATGGGCGCCGAAATAGTCACGTTGCGCTTGAAGCAAATTCGCAGGAAGCCGCGCATTGCGGTAGCCGTCGAAATAATTCAGAGCCGTGGAGAAGGCCGGAATCCACACGCCGTTCGTTACCGCGGCAGCAATTACTCGCCTCCATGCAGGCTGCGCTTCACCCACCTTGTTTTTGAAGAATGGATCGAGAAGAAGGTTTGCAAGAGTCGGATGTGTGTTGAATGCATCATTGATCTTACCCAAAAAAGCCGACCGGATAATGCAACCGCCACGCCACATCAATGCTATGCTTCCGTAGTTCAAGTCCCATTTGAATTCCTTCGCTGCTTCACGGAGCAACGTGAAGCCTTGTGCGTACGAGACGATCTTGGACGCATAGAGTGCAAGTTCGAGATCCTTCAGAAATGCTTCTTTATTTCCATTGAATGATGTGGTCGGTCCGGCGAGAACCTTCGATGCTTCAACACGTTCCTCCTTAATGGCAGAAAGGCATCGCCCGTAAACCGCTTCGCTGATAAGAGTTAGCGGGATTCCGAGATCAAGTGAAACAACACTTGTCCACTTGCCCGTTCCTTTCTGTCCGGCAGTGTCAAGAATCTTGTCAACAAGCGGAGAGCCGTCGGCATCCTTGTAGGCGAGAATGTCACGCGTGATTTCGATGAGATAGCTGTCGAGAATTCCCTCATTCCATTTCTTGAAGAC
>JAHBUR010000051.1 GCA_019637975.1 Bacteroidota bacterium
ACTCACCGCCGACTCGACAATCAAGACTGCACGCGAACCCTTTTCCATCTTCAACTGGGCCACCAGCGGAATGACGACAGCAGACGATGTTCCACCGACAATGGCACCAAGCATAAACGCTTGTGTCGGGCCAAGAATTGTCCACGTGACGGCGCCGACAATCAGCATTGTGGCAAAGAAACTCGCAACCGTCAGCGTGAGGGCAGGACGCATGGTGCTGCGCAACTCGTCGAGATGCAGCCCCATTCCTCCTTCGAACAGAATAATCACAAGCGTGATGGTCGTGAAGACGGGGCCGACATTCCCGAAATGCTCGGGCGAGACGAGTTTGAAGACGGGGCCGATGAGAAAACCGAGAAGAAACAACGAGAGAACATCAGGCACCTTTGTGCGGCTGAAAATCTCCGCGAGAAGATGCGCGAGGAACACAACCATACCGACGAAGGCAATAACCAGGGCAATGTTCATACGTTTACTTCCTGTTGTAGTGTAGGATTGCAGGCAGAAAGGTGTTCGTTGGGGAAACGAATACAGGTAAATGTCGCTGAACTCCGATAAACAAACAAGCGGGAAATTGATACTCACTGGGCATTTGAGTAGAATACGGCATGGCCAATCCAAACCTTCTCGGTATTCCGAATCAATTCTATACACGGCCTCTTACAGAGGCGCTTCGCACGCGTTCATCTCTTCAACTCAAAGAAGATGCACGGCCGAATCTCGCGAGACAACTGCTTGATCATGAGCTTGCGGCCGCCCTTCTTTCGCCTCTCGATTATGCGAAGGAGAGTTCCGACTATCGTATCATCCCCGGTGCGGCGGTAGCATCATACGGCGAGATTGCATCGCTCGTGATTCGTTTTCGTGAAGGCGTGCATCATATCAGGACGCTCGCAGTCGATCCCAGGTTTGCCTCGGAGATTGTTCTGGCAAAGATTATTCTCGCCGAGTCGTTTGACATCGAACCGGCAATCCGGCCAACAATGGATCCTGTTGATACGATATTGCAGAGTGCCGATGCCGTTCTTCTTGCGGGCGATGATGCCTTCCTTCACGGAAGAACATCCTCCAACGCCATTGATCTTGTCGAGGAATGGAATGAGTTGACCGGGTTACCATTCGTTCACGCAATCTGGTGTACGCGAGATCAATCGCTGACGGATGATGAAGTCGATTCCATTCAACAAGCAGCGGTGAAGGGAGTTGCCGGTATTGACGATATTCTTCTCCGTATACAAAAAGATGAACGGGAAGATGCAAAGATCTACCTGGAATCATTCTCGTACGATCTCGATGGCACGGCGCGAGAGGGATTGGCTGAGTTCATGAAATACCTCTACTACCACGGCATCCAGCCTGATGTTGCCGAGTTGAATTTCCTGAAAATGAGAGACGAAAAGAAAGACGATGATCTGCTTCAGGACATCTCCCCAAATTAGAGGTCTCCTGTGAAGTATCATTGCATCACGCTGTCTTTCACAAATTGAATGTTACTCTCTCCTTGCGTAGATTGACCACGGTGTCAAGCACAGTCGGCCATGCTAAAAACTCTCTTCATCAAAAACTACGCACTCATTGACGAACTAACTGTCCGGTTCTCGGGCTCACCGCTCAACGATGTGAATCGCAAGACGAATGGCCGCGGGCTCGTGATTATCACCGGCGAGACCGGTGCCGGCAAGTCGATCATCATCGATGCGCTGGGACTCATCATCGGCGAGCGGGCAAGCACGGAAGTGGTGCGAACCGGCGCAGAAAAAGCTGTTGTTGAAGGGGTGTTTGAGATTTCCGGCAACAAGAAGCTGCGTGCCTTTCTCAAGGAGAACGACATTGAGTTCACCGACGAATTCATCGTTCGACGTGAGGTTTCCATCAAAGGTACAACCCGCTGCCTCGTCAACGACTCGGCAATCACCTTGGGAATGTTGAAGAAGATTGGTGAATTGCTGGTTGATTTGCACGGACAACACGAGCATCAGTCATTGCTGCGTACCGAAACGCACATCGACATGCTCGATGAATTCGGCGGGTTGGATAAGCAGGTTGATGAGTTTCGCGCCGTGTACAAACGCATGCGGGATACATCAGCTCAGTTACGCGAGCTGAAAGAGCGTGAGGCACAGCTCAAAGAGAAGCTTGAGTTGTATACTTTTCAGATCAAAGAGATTGATGCTGTCGCTCCGCAGGCTGGAGAGGAAGAGAAGATTGAACAGGAATTGAAGATTCTCGAAAACGCCGAGAAGCTCGTCAGCACGGCAACGGGACTCTACGAGTTGCTGTACGAAGGAGAGAATTCCGTTCACGATTTGTTGAGCAAGGCCGGCAAGCAGCTTGTCGATCTCACTCAAATCGACAAACAGTTTGCGGATGCTGTCGATGAATGCAAGTCGGCGGAAGCAATAGTCAACGAGCTTGCAAAATTTCTTCAGCGCTACAGCAGCAACGTGGAATTCAATGCCGAACGGCTTGAGGAGTTGCGCCAACGTATGGTAAGCCTGATTGCGCTCAAGAAAAAATATGGCGGCACACTCGAAGCAACACTGGCGCATCGTGAGCGCATCGGCAAGGAAGCCGAGTTGGGCGAAAATTTCGACGCCAACATCCGCAAATTGACAACACAACTCGACGGGCAGCGGAAAGTCTGCGGCCAGCTTGCCGAACAGCTCAGCGCCAAACGCCGTGACGCCGCGAAGAAACTGGACAAGAGCATTCTTGCCGAACTTGCAAATCTTGGAATTCAGAACGCAAAGTTCGTGGCACAAATCCGGCAGCATGTATTGCCGAGCCACAGTGAGTCGGACGGAGAGTTTGTGCAGATCGGCAAGCAGTTGGTGCGCGTATTCCCTGACGGTGCGGACGAAGTCGAGTTTCTGATCTCAACCAATCTCGGCGAAGAGGTGAAACCGCTTGCCAAAGTTGCCTCCGGCGGCGAAGTCTCGCGTATTATGCTTGCGCTCAAAAGCATTCTTGCAAAATCGGATAAGCTTCCCGTACTTATCTTTGATGAAATCGACACGGGCGTCAGCGGACGCATTGCGCAGGCAGTCGGATTGAGTTTGAAGAATCTCTCGACATTCCATCAAATCATCGCCATTACACATTTGCCGCAGATTGCAGGACTTGCGGATGTGCATTTCGTCGTCGAGAAATCTGAAGATGCAAAACGTGCAACGACTTCAATGCGCATGCTCTCCACCGAAGAACGGGTGCAGGAAGTAGCAAAGCTGATGAGCGGAGCCGAAGTGACGGAAGCCGGATTGCGCAGTGCACGAGAATTGATGGGGGTGAAGTGACGGCATTTCCGCTGAAAAAGATGACGGCAGACCGCTCCGATTTCTTAAACATTCACCTGAGTTTATTTGACTATCTTTGATCATGCCCCTTCACCTATACAACACCCTAACTCGTCAAAAAGAAGAATTCAAACCTCTGCGCGAGAAATACGTCGGCATGTACGTTTGCGGGCCGACGGTGTACGGGCACTCGCATTTGGGTCACGGCAAGAGTTATGTTGCCTTCGACGTAATTGTCCGCTACCTGCGGTACCTCGGCTACAACGTCACGTACGTACAGAACATCACCGACGTCGGACATCTGTTGGGCGAAACCAACGAAGGGGAGGATCGTCTGCTGAAAGCAAGCCGCCTCGAACAGAAACATCCGATGGAAATCGCGGAACTGTACACGCGCAGCTACTTCGAAGATATGGATGCGCTGAACGTGCTGCGCCCCGATATTTCCCCGCGGGCAACGGGACACATCGTCGAACAGATTGAGATGGTCAAAGACCTGCTTGCAAAAGGATTGGCATACGAAGCGAACGGCTCGGTGTATTTTGACGTGCACAAGTTTCACGGCTACGGAAAACTCTCCGGCAGGTCGGTCGAGGAACTGGAAGCCGGTGCCCGCGTTGAAGTGAAATCCGAGAAACGGCATCCCGCCGATTTCGCGCTCTGGAAAAAGGCCGAACCCGAACACATTATGCGCTGGCCGAGTCCGTGGGGCGAAGGGTTTCCCGGCTGGCATATCGAATGCTCGGCAATGTCGATGAAATATTTGGGCGAGAGTTTCGATATTCACGGCGGCGGATTGGAGAACCAATTTCCCCATCATGAATGCGAGATTGCGCAAAGCGAAGGGGCAACGGGCAAGCCGTTCGTGAAGTACTGGCTGCACAACAACATGGTGACCGTTGACGGACAGAAGATGGGGAAATCCCTCAACAACTTCACGACGTTGAAGGATGCGTACAAGAAATGGAAACCCGAAACGATCCGCTTCTTCATTCTTCAAAGTCATTACCGGAGCACGCTCGATTTCAGCGACGAGGCGGTTGATGCAGCGGGCAAGGGGCTCGACAAGCTCAACAATACAGTCCGATCGGTGCGTGAGAAGATGAAGAACGCTGTAGCCGGGGGCTCAGCGGTTTCCATCGATCTTGACCGTCACAAAGCTGCATTTCTGGCGGCAATGGATGATGATTTCAACACGCCGCAGGCGCTCGCCGCGTTGTTTGACTTCAGCAGAGAGGTAAACCAGTTGTTGGCAACCGAGGCCTCGCTTTCCCTTTCTTCCCTTCAACACATCGATGCGCTGTACCGAGAATTGGCGGAGACGATTCTTGGACTTACGTTCGGCGACTCCCGCGCAGATTCATCGGACGCGCGTATTCTTGACGGGTTAATGGAATTGATTTTGGATTTGCGCAAAGATATCCGTGCTCAAAAGATGTATGCCCTTTCCGACAAAATTCGTAATGCGCTGAATGCAATTGGAATTGTGGTGGAGGATAAGAAAGACGGCACAACAACCTGGCGCAAAGGATCGTAGAATTTCTTGATGGCGCACGCTATAATCATAGCCAACGGCACTGTTCTCACCTGCGATGCAGCGAACCGGTGCGGCCGACTGCACATTGTTGTCAGCAACGGGAGATTTCTGAACATTTCCGACAACCTCGACAGGCTGCGGAGCGAACATCCCCAGGCCGAATTGTTCGACGCCAAGGGGATGCTGATCGTGCCGGGATTTGTCAACGCCCATTACCACGGCGAGAGTTTTCTCTTGCGCGCCACAACTGAAGGATTTCATTTCAGTTTGTGGAAGGACGAGGGACCGCTTCAACAGGCGGCAACACGACTTCTGCACAAATCAAGTTACGAGGATGTCCGCACGTTATACCGGGCCGCCTACGGGGCGCATTTGTTGTCGGGAACAACGTGCGTTGGCGAGTTTCCTCCGGATGTCGACGAAAACGCGTTCGGGTATATGCTGCAAGGCATTGAGCCGAGCGGAATCATCCCTGTCATCACACTGCAGAATTGGGAACATATCGGGGCAGTTCGTTCTCTTCACGAAAAGCGGCCGCGTGTTGCCGTGAATATGGGAAAAGAGAACGACTTCACAGTGTACAGTATCGAGAAACTCTCGCAGGCTGCAAAGGAGTTGCGTGCCCCGCTGCTTGCGCATGTGGCGGAACAACGCGACGATGTCGAGATTGTGAGAAAGAATTTTCAGAAGGATATTCTCACTCTTCTCAACTCCTTCAATGCCATCCGGCAGAGCACGATCCTGATTCACGCGAACCATTGCTCCGATTCCGAGGCTGCAATCGTGAAGGAAGCGAACGGCACGGTGATCGTGTGCGCTCGTTCAACCGCCCTGAAGCAAACCGGCTACCCGGCACTCCGGCACCTTGCCAAACGGCATGTACGATTGGCCATGGGAACAGACTGGGGGGATGTGGATATGCCGGCAGAGATGCGCTTCATCAGCCAACTGCCTCTTGTCGTGCCGGGACTTCGCCTGTTTTCTTCGCTCGAAATTCTCAGAATGGCAACAATCAACGGCGCGTATGCGCTCGGTCTCTCCGCCGAAACAGGCTCGATCGAACCGGGTAAGCGTGCCGATGCGGTATTGTTCAACGCGGAAGATATCCGCCTGCCGCTGACGACTGCAACATCATCTGCAGAATCAGTAGCGAGCATTGTCGTCAACCACCTTTCTACGGGCGATATTCATACGGTAATGATGAACGGAACCTTCGCAGAGAGATCAACATCAAACCGGGAACACTTTGCCGCATTCTCTGCGACGGCACGAAAGTTCTTCTCCGAAAAAGTACTTTCGCGTCCGCAGACGCACGAACATACAACCGAACTCGCGCGCAATGTACTTCCGTTCTCATCAGAAGCCCGGTCTCAACAGGAGGAAAATGAGGGATTCGAAGAAGGGTTTCCCGCCTCAGCACGGACAACCCGTGTTGTCGGGATGGCTGAGCCGGCAAATCCCTTGGTAAATCGCCCGAAACCGCAACGCGAGCCGATAAGGCCGGAACTCCCCAAAGACACCCGCCGCGTATTTGGCGAAGATGATGATGTGTAGGGGATTGGGTAACCTCACAACGTACAACTCCCAGAATTAAATCCCCGGGAAATGTGTTGTTATTAGTGAACGTGATGTGTTCATGAATTAGCACAATGGTGCAGATATGCAAGGCTGCCTGCGTGCAGCAAGCGGAATTTCTTCGTAAATTCCATCAATCAACAAACCAACGGGTGATGACGGGTGTCAAAGTGTTGGCATCGATGTTGTCGTTCACTCAAGTATTCAAAGGAAAAAAGGAGAAAGTGAGGGTTCGTATGAAGAATCTTCTGCTCAGTATCGGAGTATTGGTCGGTTTCGGGATTATGACTTCCGGATGCTATACCCAATTCGGCGCGACCCGTGACGAATCCGCGAGCGAATCCGATTATGCCTATCAAGAAGAAGAAACCCAAAACGACGATGGGTACTACGACGATTACGAATATCGTCGAAGCCGTTTATACTTCGATTACTACTATCCGTCTGTAACCATCGGTTTCGGTGTCGGCTACGACCCGTGGTATTGGCGCAATCCCTGGCGATACCATTACTGGTCGGGTTACTATCCGTGGTGGTGCGGAACTTCCTATCCCGCAATTTATGTCGGTTGGTGGTCACCTTTCTATGATCCCTGGTATGGGTGGTATCCGCGGCATGGTTGGAGCGGTGGTGGAACATATGCCGGCGGCACGTACGGACACGGTACAACAAGAACGGTGGGCGTAACAAGAACGGGCGGAGAAACGCGCGGCAACGGTGGCGGCAGAAGTTCGTACGGAAACGACAACTCGTTGCCCACGGGGTACAGAGGGAGTGGAACGGTAACCAGAACAGGCTCGGCAACACCGACGCGTGAAGAGGCGGCAGGCGCGAGGGTATCAACGGGACGGAGCGGAAGCAGCAGTCAGGACCGTAGCGGCTCGCGGGAAGGAACGGTGACGCGGGGCGGATCAACAAGATCGGGCGGAGGACGTGAAGGTACACGAAGCGGCGAAGTCCGCACGCCATCCCGTCCGCCGGCACAATCGCCGCCGCCGGGCAACTCATCTGGAGGCGGGAGCCGGACTGGCGGCCGTTCGGAGGGAGGCAGATCGTCTGGCGGCGGGCAGTCAGTTTCGCCACCGGCACAATCAACACCACCGCCAGCTCCTGCACCAAGCTCTCCTCCGCCATCGAATGGGGGCGGCAGCAGGAATTCGGGCGGACGAGGCGGACGTTAGAATACCAGTTGAATTATCTGAGGGCAGATAGCAGATGAAGATGGAAAATGGTTACATCACGCTAAGAAGATATATCCTAACAGTTGCTGTCGTCGCGGTGTTTTCCGCCGGAGGATTAGCGCAGTTTCCAGAAGATGCGCTCAGGTTCGCAACACCGGGATTGGGGGTCGGCGCCCGTGCTATGGGAATGGGCGGCGCCTATACCGGTGTTGCCAGTGATTACAGCGCGCTGTTCTGGAATCCGGCAGGACTCGTTCAACTTGAGCACGGCGAGTTCTCGCTCGGGTTATCGCATCTCAACTTCCAGAACACGAGTACCTTTCTCGGCGCATCCGAATCATACACCAACAACGCGACACAACTGAACGCGCTCGGACTTGTCTTCCCTGTGCAAGTTAGAAGAGGAAGTCTCGTCTTTGCGTTCGGATACAATCGCCAGAGCAATTTTACCACAGGTCTGTCGTTCGAAGCATTCAATACGAACGGCAGTATTGTTCAGACATTCAATCGCGACGGAGCCGCTGTCAGCGGAAGTCCCAGTGGAATTGCCTGGGAGCTGTATCTCGCCGACACGACAACTGACGGACAAGGGAGAAGTATCTACTACAGCCCCATCGTTGACCGGGTCACTCAACTCGGCAAAGTGTTGGAGGGCGGCGGATTAAACAACTACTCGGCAGGCGCCGCCGTTGACATCGCCAAAAATGTTTCCGTTGGTGCCACACTCAATTATGTGAGCGGCACATACAAGTATGATCGTACCTACAAAGAGCAGGATAACCGGAACATCTATCAAAGCAACATCAACGGAAGCCCGCTGCAATTCGACCAGTTTGTGCAGGATGATTTTGTTGAAAGCGATATCACGGGTTTCAATGCCAAGCTTGGATTATTCTATCGTGTACCGGACCGGTTTCGTTTCGGGCTCACGGCAAAATCTCCAACCGTGTTTCGTGTACAAGAGAGTTTCGGAACCACGTACAGCGCCAACTTCGATAACGGCGACAACGTGAAACTCGATCCCGAAAACAACAAAGGCGAGTACGATGTCGCAACCCCGTGGGTGTTCAGTGCGGGAGCTTCCGTTATCATTCGTGACCTCGTGCTTTCGGGAGATGTGGAGTATACGGATTGGACGCAGTTGGAATTCCGGAACGCCAATCCCGATTTGATTGCGCTCAATAAGGAGATGAAAGATCTCTTCCGCGCTACGGCAAATTTGCGGGCGGGTGCGGAGTATGATGTGAAGCAGGCCGGCGTACGCATTCGAGGCGGGTTTGTATACAATACCTCCCCCTATCGCAATGATCCGAGTTCTTTCGATCAGAAGTATGTCACGGGCGGACTCGGCATTCTGCTGAGCGAAGATACAATGCTCGACTTGACCTACGCCCGCGGTTGGTGGAAGACGTTCCGCTACAACTACGCAGGCAGCCCGAGAGTTGAAGAAGATGTTACCACCAACAACTTCAATCTCACATTCTCCTATCGCTTCTGAAATTGCAACAGGTTGCGTGAATGAATATATTAAGTCCGTCGCAAGACGGACTTTTTATTTTCTGCCCTAAACACTCCGAACGGAGCTTCCGTTGTCCACAAAACGCAAAATCATTTTCGGCCTGGCCATTGTTCTTGTTGTCACGTTTGTCAGCGGCTTTCTCTTTCTGCGGTATGAAATCCGGAAATCCTTCCCCGAAACATCGGGTACGCTTGCCGTTGCGGGGTTGCAGAACTCCGCAGTGATTACCCGCGATGATTTTGGCGTGCCGCATATTGATGCGCAAAATGAACATGACCTCATGTTCTCGCTCGGTTATGTCCATGCACAGGATCGTCTCTGGCAAATGGATATGGCGCGTCGCATCGGCCAGGGCCGGTTGTCTGAACTGTTCGGCGATGTAACCCTTCCGTTCGACAGGATGTTCCGGATCATCGGCATCAGAAGGATTTCTGAAGAAGTGGAGCGAAACATCACGGCGACTTCACTCGCACGCATCGGGGCGTATGCCGCCGGTGTCAACGCGTTCATCGAATCCCACAAAGGAAAATACCCCGTCGAGTTTGATTTGCTTCGCTATGACCCCGAGCCGTGGACGCCGCTGCACAGCATCATAATCGGAAGGCTGATGGCGTGGGAGTTAAATCTCTCGTGGTGGGTTGATCTTACTCTGGGCGCAATCGTTGATAAACTGGGCTATGAAAAGGCGAGCGAAGTTTTCCCGACCTATCCTGCCGATGTGCCGCCGATAGTTCCTTCGACCGAATGGAAGAAAACCGTCGGCCCGGCGCTCGCATTTCTTCACACTGCACAGGAGTACTGTACGTTTCGTGGAATTGGCGGCGTACTCGGCGGCAGTAACGCCTGGGTTGTCGGCTCGAAGAAATCCGTGACGGGCAGCGCGATTCTTGCCAACGACACGCATCTTCAGCTCACGAATCCATCGAAGTGGTATGAAGTAAGCCTGAAGGCACCCGGATATGATGTGATGGGATTTTCGATTCCCGGCGTTCCGGGTGTCGTAGCCGGACGCAACGCCGACCTCGCATGGGGATTGACGAACGTGATGGCCGATGATGCCGATTTCTATATTGAGATGATCGATTCCTCCGATGCGGCGCGGTACATCTACGACGGGCAGTCTCTTCCCATCTCAATCCGGGAGGAAGAGATTCAGGTTCGCAACGACACGACGCATTATGTTACTATCCGCTCGACACATCACGGCCCGATTGTTACCGATATCTCAACATCATTGAAGAAGTCCGCGCCATCGTTTGTCGCAAGCATGCGCTGGACGGGCTCGGAAATCAGCGATCAGATCGAGGCGTTTAACAAGATTAATCGTGCAACGGATTGGGTTGAGTTTGTTGCAGGCGTCAGGGAATTTTCCGGGCCGGGACAAAACTTCGTGTACGGCGACAAAAAAGGAAACATCGGCTACTGGTGCGGCGTGAAACTTCCGATACGCTCGCGGCAGAACATTACAACTCTACCGCTTGCAGGATGGGAGAAATCGACCGAATGGCAGGGTTTTGTTCCGTTCGAAAAGCTTCCGCATCTTTTCAATCCGCCGGAAGGGTATATCGCAACGGCCAACAACAAGATTGTTGATGACTCGTACCCGTATCACATTTCCGATTTGTGGGAACCCCCGTCGCGCAGTCAACGCTTGCGAGAGATGCTCAACGTTGAAGGCACATTTTCTGTGAAGGACTTCGAACGCTTGCAGAACGATCAATTCTCCCACTATGCAAAGGAACTCACCCCGTACATCATCGACGCGTGTAAAGGCTCTCTTGACTCATCCTATCGTGACCGTGTTCTTGAGCATCTGACCACGTGGACGTTCGTGTTCTCGAAAGAAGATGTTGCAACGGCCATCTACCAACACTTCCTGACACTCCTCATCAAGAACATCTACGAGGATGAGTTGGGGCCGGACCTGTTTCATGACTACGTGATTCTCGTAAACATACCGCTGCGCGTAACGCTGCGACTTGTCAAAGAGGGAACATCAGTGTGGTTTGATAACATACACACTGATGCAGTCGAGTCTCGTGATGACATCATCCGTCAAAGCATGCAGAAAACGATCGATGCTCTGCGCCAAAAGCTCGGTGGCGAAACGCAACACTGGCAGTGGGGCAGCCTGCATACCGTCACCTTGCAACATCCGTTCGGGTTGCAGAAGCCGCTGGACAGAGTCTTCAGCATCGGGCCGTTCCCCTACGGTGGCGCGTCAACGGCGCTGACGAGCGGAGAATACAGCTTCAACGATGTGTTGCAGCCGGGCGAGATGGTGAAGCCGTTCGGCGTTACAGTCGGCGCTTCATTCAGACACATTGTTGATATGGCAAATCCGCATGAAGCGCGGACGGTTCTGCCGTCGGGCCAATCGGGGCAAGTGTTCAGCAAACACTTTGATGATCAAACACCTCTCTGGCTGAACGGCGCGTACAAAGAATCACGGTGGGATAGCGTATTTGTTTCCACGCTAAAGGAACGACTGACGTTGGTGCCTGCTCAATGAAATTTCCAGATTCACTGCTTGCAAAGCTTGCAAGCGCGCGCGATGTAGTCGCCTTTACCGGTGCGGGCATCTCCGCCGAAAGCGGCGTGCCGACGTTCCGAGGCAACGAAGGCATCTGGACGAAATTCAAGCCGGAGGAACTCGCCAATCTCAACGCCTTCATGCGTAATCCGGAATTGGTGTGGGAATGGTACTCCGCCCGCAAGAAGGTGATTGCCGAAGTTCAACCGAATGCGGGACATTACGCTTTGGCGGAGATGGAGAAGATATTTTCATCATTAGCCGTCATCACACAAAACATCGACAATTTGCATCGCAGAGCAGGAAGCAGAAATGTATTTGAACTGCATGGCAACATCGAGCGCAATTACTGTATGCGGTGCGGCAAACAGTTTTCGAATGAATTCGTTCTGACAGGCAAGGCGGTCCCGAAATGCGAATGCGGCGGACTGATTCGTCCCGACGTTGTGTGGTTTGGCGAACTGCTTCCGGAGGATGAATGGCGGGGCGCTGAGAAAGCGTGCCAACGGGCAGACGTGTTGTTTTCCATCGGCACATCGGGGGTTGTGTACCCCGCAGCCGCGCTTCCCATGGAGGCAAAGCGCAACGGCGCGTTCATTATCGAAATCAATCCACAACCGACTCCGCTGACGGAATACGCTGATGAGTTTCTTCAGGGGAAATCGGGATCCATCCTTCCCGCTCTTCTTCAGCAGATGAAGCAACTTCAACAATCTCGAGTGCAGCCATGATGCCGAACAAACACGGTAACACGAAAATCGTCTGTACGCTCGGGCCGTCGTCAAACTCGGTTGATATGCTGATGCGATTGATACAGTCGGGTGTCGATGTTGTGCGTTTCAACTTCTCCCACGGCTCGCATGAAGAACATCTCGGCACGCTCCGCAACGTTCAGGATGCAATGAAGCGAACCGGAGAGTTCATCACTGTGTTGCAGGATTTACAGGGTCCGAAAATTCGTATCGGCAGATTCACGACGCCGTTCGTTGAGCTGCGTGCCGGGGCTATCTTCACCATTACGACCGATCAGACTGCGGGCGATGAGACGAGAGTCAGCACAACGTACACCAATCTCATCAAGGATGTTCATCCCGGCGATATGATCTTGCTGGATGACGGGAAGCTTCGTGTGCGGGTTCAGGAAGTGAGGGGAACGAACGTGCAATGCGAGGTGATCGTCGGCGGCACGCTTTCTGCAAACAAGGGGATCAATCTGCCAAATGTTGCCGTCAGCACACCGTCATTGACGGAGAAGGATCTTCGCGATTTGGACTTCGGTATCAAGAACGATGTTGACTACATTGCCCTTTCGTTCGTCCGCACGGCGGAGGATATCCGCCAACTGCGGAAGGCAATCATCGGGCGGATAGAGAAGAATCGCTTTCTCCCGATCGTCGCAAAGATTGAAAAACCCCAGGCGGTAGCCAACATTGATGAGATTATTGCAGAGGCTGATGCCATCATGATTGCACGCGGCGACCTCGGTGTTGAACTGCCGCCGGAGGACGTGCCGATGTTGCAGAAAAAGATCATCAGAAAATGCAGCGCGGCCGGCAAGCCCGTCATCATTGCGACGCAAATGCTCGAATCCATGATCAACAATCCGACGCCGACGCGTGCCGAAGCGAACGACGTTGCAAACGGCGTTGTTGATGGCGCGGACGCGGTGATGCTCAGCGGCGAAACATCCGTCGGCAAGTACCCGCTTGAAGCCGTGCAGATGATGCACCGGATCATCACAAAAGTCGAATCCGAGCAGTTGAACACGCAGCGCATACTCGATCATATTCCGCACGGCGTTTCGAGCAGACATGATGCACTCGGCAGGGCGGCGTGCGTGCTTGCAGAACAAATGAATGCCTCTGCAATCGTTTGTGTAACGCATTCGGGCAAGACGGCACGGGTCGTCTCCCGCTACCGCCCGCGGACGCGCATTCTCGCCGTTACCGACCGCTCGAAAATTATGCGGCGCCTCAACCTGATTTGGGGAGTTCACGGTATTGCGATCGACACCCTCGAACAGGATTCGGACAAAGCTCTGAAGCAGATTCAGGAACGGCTGCTGAACTTGGGCCTGATTCAGCGCGGAGAATACATTGTGCTTCTTGCGGGCCAGCCCTTCTTCGCCCGCGGCTCAACGAACTTTATCGAGGTCGAAAAGGTGGTGTGAGGATGTCCTACTCTTCTACATAATCAATCCTTGTCTTGCAGTGGGAACATGGAAAACCGGTTTCGTTGCGGGAAGAAAGTTCGATAACAACGGTTTCCCGGCAGGCGGGACACGATGCCTCGGGCGGCAGCAGATATTGTTGTATGTTCGTGATTTCCGCGATTTCGATCACTTCCGTTCTCTTGCCACACTCAGGACAGGCAAATTCTCCGTTCTCACGTTCCCACTTGGAAAGCTGCAACTCAGATTTGCACGACGGGCACACCGCAAAGGGTTTTAGCCGGTACTGTACCGGTTCGGTGAGCCCTTTCTCAAGAAACTGCATCACCACGGAGGGCATGGAAGCTGCGTTGAAAAACCTGCACTTCGGGCAGACAAACCACCCCCTGTTGCGCTCGGCGACCGATAGCTCGAACTCTCCCCAACATGAGAGGCAATCAAGAGTCCTTGGCAATGCGTTCGATCGAAGAACGAGCGCTTCCATCTCGAGGTCGGCATTGTCCGTTTCGGGGATCGTCGCATCCTCCACATCTTGGATGTTGGTGGAACTCTCCCCGGCAATCATCTCCACGGGCTCGTCAGGGCGGTTGAATGTGTTGCACGACGGACAACTGTACGCGCCGCGCCTCCGCTCACTAAGCGTGAGAGAAACGTCCGCAGCACACTTCGTGCATTGCACAAACTCGGGCAACATGGACCTTTCAGGTGCCGCACTGAGTTCACCCGATCCGGCAAGAAAAAAATCTCTCGCCTTTCTTTCTGATTCAGGAATTGCCACCGCGTGTGATGACAAACCCTTGAATGGCGAACCCGAAAGCAGGTCGTCGACATTTCTGTTGAGGCGCTTCCAGAGGTAGGGAAGAAGGAAAACAATCACCGCATAAAGAAGTCCGATAGTCAGAAAAAGATTGAAGAGTGCATGGCCGAGCATTGAAAGAAGAAGCCCGAGAACGACGGTACGTGCACGCAATTCACGAGGTTGGAACTTTGCCCTCCCTAACGCGTACCCCCACAACGTTGAAAAGAGAACGTGCCCCGGCACGGAAAACAACGCTCGCACGACGAAGGTTGATGATGCCGACGCCAGCCCGCCTTCGCTGTATTGATCGGCGATGTAGCCGACATTTTCTATCGACGCAAACCCCAACGCCGCTGCGGCAGAATAGACGATGCCGTCCATCGGCTCATTGAATTCTTTGTTGTTGTAGATGGTGAAGCGGACAACGGCAAACTTGGCAAGTTCTTCGATAATCGGGGCGACGATGACGGCAGCAACGAAGAATGATTCATTGAAGGGACTCCCGACTATTGCCACGGGCACCGCAGCAAGTACGCCAAATCCAGCTGTTCTGAGCACAAGCCGTTGGGGCTCCGGCTCGTACTTGTCCTTGCGGTAGAAGTACCAAAGCCAGAAAACGCCGGGGGCAAAGCCGGCCGCAAAAAGGAGAATAATGTCCATCGAATCAGATTATGCCGTATACATGATTGTCGCCTGAGATGTAAATATGTTACATCCGGATGAATCTTAAGGGCTGCTCCAACGTGTCCTTGGTCTTCAGGCCATCAGCGTATTCCAAGCAGGTCTATTTCCATCTCTTGTAGTTCACTTCACACAGCACCGAGGAGAGATCATTGAAGATGATGTCCGTCGGTTTGAGAGGCAGCAACGGCAAATCCTGTTCTGCTTTTTCGCCTGAAACAACAATGCGGATCCGGATGAACTTGTCTCCGGGGAATTTGATCAGCAGAGGAACCGGCATACTGAAGTCTTTCGGAACATTCTCCTGCAGCACCCGTACTGTCACCCTGAATTTTCCGTCCGGAACCTCTTCGGTCTTGTAGGAGAAGGTATATTCTGGGACCTTCGTGTCCATCACCCACTGGTTGAAGAACCACGTCATGTTGCTTCCAATATGCTTCTCCACGGTACGCTGGAAATCCCGTGTGGAGGCCTCCTTCCCCAAATACGTTGAATAGAACTCACGCATCATGTTCTTGAATTTCTCCTCATTCATCGTGCGTAGATCAAGCAGCATGTTTCTCAGCATGTGCAGAATCCACGCTCCTTTCTTGTACACAATAAGGTCGTAATCACCGCGGGTGTTGCTCGACTGCGTGCGGTAGCCGAGCCAGACAGGCCCGGCCTCCTGTCCGCTGCCGAGCAGGAATTTTCTATTGCCGAGAATCCGTTCCTTCATCTTCTCCAAAGCGTTGAAGAATTTCTTGTTGTCATTCAGCACTGCCTGCATGTACCACAGGCCGGAATATTCGGAAAACGCCTCGCTCAACCACTGGTCGTGATACGTCTTGAAATTCACTCCTACTCCCCACCATTGATGCGCCACTTCATGCGCACGGAAGATCTCGTTCCCTCCGTCCTTGTCAAAACGCTTGTACGTCGCCCAAGACAAATGTATCAGCCCGGGAAATGCTTCGCCGTGAAAGTACGGCGTCTCCGTCGCGTGAACTTCATCCACCGGGCTTTTGCCGTACACATGCTGGAAGAATCTCATGCTGTTCAACATGTCGCTTCGTACCTCTGTGGCAAGATTTGAACCGAACCGCCTAGGGGCATACTCGAACGCATACGCATGCACATCCGGCAGATCCTCCCCTTCCGATTTCTCTGCGTGTGCGCCGTCTTCGTCGGGCATGATTTCCCGGAATTTACCCACGGTGAATGATACGTTATGCGATGGCCGAACAGTTACCCATCGTGAGGTCACGGTGTCCCCGGATTGTTGCTCGTAGAGCCTCTTACCGGCGGAAACCAGCTTGAATGTTGCGGGCGACCGGAAGGTGAGGTCGAAATTTGCTCTCGTCCGATATCCGTAACGTGGATACCATGAACTCGACGATTTCAGTCCGATCCACCCGTCTTCATTTCTCTCGAGCAAATCGCCCCTGTATGTCACCATCAGCGAACAGAGTTCGTCGGAGTGAAGCGGACGCGGAGCCCGAACCCAGAACATGGAGCCATCGCGGTGTCGAAAGTACGCCGCCGGAACCTCGCCATTCCACAAGACATCCCCGACCGTGAGGCGGGAATAGAGATAAAACGGAATCCACCGCAATGAGTCCGTCCGGGATCGGAAACGAATGGTGGAGGAAGCAGAGAATGTAAGATTGGAGGCAATCGACGACTCGATCCTGTAGTCGGAAATGAGGATCCGGTTTTTCGTCTCATCGCCGTTCGTTTCATTCGATTGATATTTGTCCAGAGTATGGAATTGTGTAATCAACTCCCGGTAATACGTACCGGTCCCCTCGCCGCGTTTGTAAAAAGCCACC
>JAHBUR010000052.1 GCA_019637975.1 Bacteroidota bacterium
GCAAAGTCGTATTGCTGCTGCTTTTGTTGCCGGAATGGCTTTCGTCCTAACACTCACTCGTCTACTTCGCAAGAGAGTTGGGGCCGCTGCAACTGCTCCAATTCAGTCGACGTAAGGTGGATTGGGTGATGGCTCAACAAGCAAAACAACGGCGCATAACACTTTATAAAAGGTCAAAGTCAAGAGACAGAGATCTCCCGAGTCGAAGTGAAGCAACGACGGGTAGCGGAATTGACGACATACGACGATAGTTTCCACTGACGGCCGAACCTCGTATCACGTGAGCGAGGGGTTCTTTCAGTGACTGACTGTCCCAAACACTTTAGCGGGCTTGTGAGCGCAACGAGCGTCGGTAGCTCGATTGCATGTCCCAGATATTAGGTCGGCACGAGTGCTCGTATCCCAATCAAACTAGCGAAGGACAGGTTATTCCGGCATGGTCTCCGACAACACCAGCCGGCCTGCCTTCAGTTATGCGCACGGGCTTACGGGCACGAGGCCAGTCACGAAGTTTCTCGATCGCAACGCCTTTGAATGTTCTGAATTCTTGATGTCGAGTTAAGACATAGTACGTAATCTTAGCAAGTTCTTTGGCAACAACGGTACGGGCGATGGCTTTGGTGGATCGTTCTTCCAGGCGAGTAGCGAACTGCTTGATCTCCGGGTAGTACATCATCGCCTTGATGGCTGCCTCAGTGAACGCGTACTTGAGATACTTGTTGCCATCTTTGGATCCCGAGCGGTGCGCGTGTTTTCTTCCGGAATCTTTGGCACCGGGGACCAATCGACAATACGAGCAGTAATGTCGGGCATCGGCAAAGCGGCAGACATCACCGGTTTCCATCGCAATGATCGACCCTGTGATGTCGCCGATCCCGGGGATCGACATTAACAGTTGCACGGTTGGCGTGGGTCGGAGTTTTGTTTTGAAATACTTCTCCAGTTGCTTCCGGTGCTCGGTGGCTTGCATGCATTGGCGGTGATACATCAACAGCGTCATACGATACTCGACAGGCACGGAACAGTGCTCGAGGAACGTTGCAAACCCGACCAGGGAGGGAGAAACCTCAAGGCGCGTATTGAATTGTGCCAGAATGCTGCTGATGCGCAGAATGATGTTCGTCCGCTTGTGTTCCATGACCATACGCTGCCGCAACAGATCGCGCATGGCACGATACTCCGGCGGGAGTTGATAGGCTTCAGGGATGTAGCCCAGCCGCAAAAGTTGTGCGAGCGTGTGTGCGTCAACAGCATCGGTTTTCACTTTTGCATATGAAATGGCTTTGAGATACTTTGCGTGAGCGAGCACGATACGTATGCCGAGCGAGTGTAATAGATCGCACAGCCAGTACCATCCGGTGGTGGACTCCACCACAGCGTGTTGGTCTTGTGCTGGCCACTGTGCGAAGTACGACATCACGACTTCGGGTTGAGTCTTCATCGTCTGGCGCATAATAACTGTTCCCTGTTCGTCGACCGTGCATAGCACCATCGAACGGCGATGCAAGTCAATTCCTGTATACAACATGGCGTCCTCCTGTGAGTTCGTGAAGAATCTGTTGATTGGTGTGGAAATCAATCGTACGCATTTTTCCAGACTCACGGGAGACCTTTTAGTAAATATCAACGACAAACTATGACGTTCAAACTATGACGTTCACTCATTTGGTAAGGCTTACGCTTCATGCTGGCACTCTCTCGATTTAGTTGTGTTCACTCCACCACGCCGTCTGTTATAGATGTTGGTCGGCGTGGCGGCATAGTTTGCGAAAACGTTATACGACAGCACGCAATCTCATCTCATCAACAAAAAAGGGGACTGAATAATGCAGACAATTTCGATAATCAACTACAAAGGTGGAGTCGGCAAAACAACAATCAGCGCCAACCTTGCGGCTGAACTCGCTTATCGTGGGCATAATGTATTGGCAATCGATCTCGATCCACAAGCGAGCCTTACATTTTCCTATTTTTCCG
The DNA here is from genome assembly GCA_019637975.1 of Bacteroidota bacterium. NCBI lineage: Bacteria > Pseudomonadati > Bacteroidota > Bacteroidota bacterium. The sequence goes on from JAHBUR010000052.1 coordinate 1,978, forward strand.
TTGACGAATGGCGTGACAACTATGAGAAGACAAAGACTATTAAGAACTGGTACGATGCCTTCATTGACAGGGACTCTGACCTCGACTTGTCAAATCTCATCGTTCGCCCTAACAGAGTCAACAGCGTCGGACTAAAAGGGCATGTTGACGTGATTTGTTCCCACCTTGCTCTAATCAACGTTGACCTTGAACTCGCCACTCGTTTAGTCGGAGGAACTGCGAGAGATTTACGCAACAATTTCCTCAGGGTTCATTCTCGACTCAAGCAAGGTTTGAGTACTCTGGATCCCAATCGCTACGATTATGTCTTGATTGATTGCCCGCCGAATTTCAACATTGTGACCAAGAATGCTATCGTTGCAAGTGATCATTTGCTTGTACCAACGAAACCTGACTACCTTTCTACATTAGGAATAGACCAACTCAAGACGCATTTTACTGAATTCGATACAACACCTGCTGAACATGAGTGCGGATCTTGAGTGGGATGAAGACATTTCCTATGCTGATACTATGAACAGTGAAAGAAGAATGAACAACTCTCCGGATGCCATTGATTTTGTCCTTGGCCGGAGATTAACAGATATACCCGGCACAACATTCAAGTATAACGGCGGCTGTACACAACTCCTTGCGGCAATTATAGAACGTGCAACAGGGATGCACGTGGATACATTTACTTATGAATACTTGTTTAAGCCCCTGGGCATTACAAAATATACCTGGGTAGCCATTAAGGACGGAACACCTTCAGCGGCTTCGGGATTAAGATTGCGCTCAAGAGATTTGGCAAAGTTTGGATTGCTGTTTTTGAACGATGGAATGTGGAATGGGAAACAGATTATTCCATCACATCTGGTGGCACAAACTTCACGGAGTCAAATAGCCACTCCATACAGCGATTCTACTTACCATACCGGATACAGCAATCAGTTCTGGATACCCACCGAGATTGTTGAAGGGCAAGAGGTATCCTGGATTCAATGCCAAGGAAATGGGGGGCAAATAGTTGTAATAGATAAACAATTTGACTTGGTTCTTGTAATTACGGCCGGCAATTATGATCAAAGCGATCTCCGGAAGAGCTCATGGGATATTTATTTTGATTTTGTTTATCCCGCTGTGGTAAATTAGATGTGAGTCGGGGCCCGCAAACAATTCGACGGAACCACAGCCGAGACTGCACGAACGCATTACAGCGCCAACTGTGTGTCGACTTGAACCAATAATGAAGGGAAAATGCAGTGGATACATTCGGTTCCAATCATCTGTTTAGATCTTGTCATTGATTCAACGGTTGCCTACTTGTGTGTGAACCACCCGGTATACTCTCTTGACGAAGATGCTCCGAACGGTGTATTGACGTTGGACATCTGCTCTTCCCCTAAAATTTTCGGATATGAAGATAAACCAGTATCTTCATAACCAGAGAGGAGTATTACCCATGGACGAAAGACGCGGCGAAGATCAGTGAGGCAACGACTTCTCGAGCACCTCTATTCGGTTACGTTTGTTATAAGTCAACGCGCACACACCAACCACTTGACTCTGCGTCGGGTTTTCGCCTCATTTGCATGATCTTTTGTCGGCTTTACCTCTTCCAATCGAGCGGAACGTCGCTATTATTCACAATCCCGGACCGTAACTGCCATGTCAGTTGATAAGAAAAACCTTGAGGATTTTGTCCTCGTCGTCTTGATTGCAGTCGGATTGATCGGGTGTTCCATCTTTTTCTTTCAGGATGGCGGCAAACCTCTCAGCGCCTTCTTTGCTGCATTTGCCCTATCATGCATCGTTTACCGGTTTCTTGGGGGCATTGCCCAGGAAACCAGTTTTCGAATGGGATTCCTGAAGCTTGGCGGTTCGGCTGCCTTCATTATTGCATCCATTTGGTTTCTGAATACACAGGTGTTTGTCCTGCAGGAGAGCATTGTTGTTTCGATGCCGGAGCGAACGCGCTGGTATCCTGTCAGGATGGACAACGGCAATCCCGATACGGTAACCATCATGAGCAGCACCGGTGTGCGGGATTCTTTCCGGATTTCACCGGGCGATTACGAGACTCTGAGAAACAACGAATACACCTTGGAGCCGGAGAGGGGAAGCAGGTTTCTCATCAAAAAAGGGAGCACTGTCCTCGGTTTTGCCGACACAGTGCTTAGCAACAAACCGACGCGAATTCACGAAGCCGACATTGTTATGTTGTATCCGTATGGAAATCCCCGCGAATTCAGCACAAGCAAGTACCCGTTCAAGGTTGTTGTTGAAGGAGGCTCGTTTCATATCCGCACAGCAGCCACGAATGAACCCGCGTGCGACGATTGTACTGACCGGGAGGTTGTCAAGAAGAAGCATGTATTTTTTGAGATGAACGGCAACCAGTACGTCTGTTTTGTGCTACAAGCAAATCACCAAATCGAGCAGAAGGAGTGGTATTCTCAATATCTTATTGGCAGACTTGATTTCAAGAATTGATCAGTACGGCTATCCCATTGACCAGCTACCTTTACAAAGTTGAAGAAGCCCGCAGCAGAACTATCCGATGCAGACAATAAGCATAACCACTTCCAGACTCAGGATACGAAATCTAAGGCCATCAGATCTGGCAGATTTCCACAGCTACCGTTCGAATCCAGAAGTAACGAAATATCAGATGTTTGATGTAATGACTCAAGAGCAATCGGCGGAGTTCATAAAAATGCAGTACAACAAAGCATTCGGTATTGCGGGTGAGTGGGTTCAGTATGGGATTGAGATGAAGGAAACGGGAAAGATCATTGGCGATTGCGCAATACGGCTTAAAATAGACGACGCAAGAATCGCTGAAATCGGCATTACAATCTCCCACCGCGAACAACGAAGGGGTTTTGCCAAAGAGACGCTGAATGGAGTCCTGTCGTTTTTGTTCGACACACAACATGTTCATCGCGTTGTTGAAACGGTGGACGCTGAGAACGCTGCATCGATACAACTTCTGAAAAGCCTGGGGTTCAGACAGGAAGGGCATTTTGTGGAGAGCCTCTTCTTTAAGGGAAAGTGGGGAAGCGAGCTTCAATTTGCCATGCTCAAGAGGGAATGGGAGGCGCTCAGACTAGCAGAAACGTGACATCCTGTACAACACTGAAGTGAGAAATCAAAAATATCGGTACAGAGAGTATACTCGCCCTTTTAAAGGAGAAACTGCAATGCGAAAGATTCTTTTGTTCGCTTTGTTCTTACCTGTCGTAGCATCGGGGCAAATGATGCCCGAACGGCTGGCGCGAACGGACTCAGTCGTCACAATGTCGCCGAAACGACAATCTCCGACAAAAACAGTTACGGAGCAGGCAAGTTCTGTACTGAAAGATACCGGCACGATCAGCAGCGGGGGAGAGATAGTATCGCCTCCGACAAGCAAACAGGTTCCCGCACGCGAGGGGCCGGATCCAATGTCGAGTTTCGAGTTTTGGTTGTCGGTGATGGTTCTGGGATTCACACTGATCATGATGATTGGTCAGGTGTGGTTGATTCGCTCGAAACTTCTGAACCCCGATATGTCGTATCGCGGAGTGCTCGTCACGATTATTATCGGTGCCACATTGTTCCTGATTACCGCAGGGTACAGCAATGACCAAATCGCGCCTGCAATGGGTTTGTTCGGAACGATTGCAGGCTATCTGCTTGGGAGGACGACCGCCTCAAAAGAAAAGGAAGGATGAAAGTCGGATACTTCCGCCAAGAAGGGAAACCCGTCAAGTCCGAGCATACCAACCTTGGTACATCAACACGCGCGCAACCTCTGTAGGTAGTTTCTCCTTCCAGTCCCACGCACAACAGCCGTTTGACCCTTTCCACGTTGTACAGTTCTGAACCGGTTATTCTGTATCACGGGTTTAAAAAAAGGCTTGACAAATATGAATTCCTGCCTTATATTGCAAGCCGTAATTTGTTCTATGCCTTACTAAATAAGGCATATATCTTCTAATACCGACTATACTAAAGATCGCTGCTTTCCATGCTTGATGAGATTGATGTAAAACTGATTGAAATCCTTCAGAAAAATGGTAGAACGAAACGAAACGATCTTGCCGAAGCAGTCGGCCTTTCGCTTCCTTCAGTCAGCGACAGGCTGAAAAAACTTGAGGAAAACGGCGTCATTACAGGATATCTCGCGACCGTCGATCACAAGAAGTTGGGGAAGGATATTACCGCCTTCATATTTGTGCGGGTCGATTCATCAAAGCACTTCAATGCCTTTCTTGATCATGCACGGCATGTGGATGATATTCTGGAATGTCATGCCATAACAGGAGAAGGGTCGCATCTTCTGAAAATCAGAACGAAGAACACTGAGTCTCTTGAAAAACTTCTTGCGAAGATTCAGGCATGGAACGGAGTGGTGAGCACGAGAACAAGTCTCGTCCTCTCGACATCGAAAGAATCGTTTTACATCAAAGCTGAGGCGGGAAGATGAGAAATTACGTGCTGTTCGAAGAACGATCATAAAAGCGGCAACCTACAATCCAATCATTCATTAACACACGGGGAAATCATGGCTAAAAAAGGTGCATCGGCAACCGCCAACGTCTTCAAGATGATCAAGGACAATGGCGTGCAAATGGTCGATTTCAAATTTGTGGATCTTCTCGGGGTATGGCAGCACGTGACAGTGCCTGTTCATCGGCTGGAAGAATCGTCGTTTCAGGAGGGATTCGGATTTGACGGCTCGTCCATCCGAGGCTTCAAAGCAATCAACGAGAGCGATATGTTGATGATGCCCGACCCGAGAACAGCCATCATCGATCCGTTTGTCCAGGTGAAGACGGTCAGTTTCATTTGTGAAATATTCGATCCGTTGACGAAAGAGCGATTCAGCCGTTGTGCCCGCGGCATTGCGCACAAGGCCGAACAGTATTTGCAGTCAACAGGCATCGCTGACACGGCATTCATGGGAGCCGAGGCCGAGTTCTTCATTTTTGATGATATACGCTTTGACACGCAAGGACACAGCAGCTACTACCATGTCGATTCCATCGAAGGACGCTGGAATTCGGGACGTGACGAAATGCCCAACCTTGGCTACAAGCCGCGCTACAAGGAAGGATATTATCCCGCTCCGCCTACAGATCACTTAATGGATCTGCGCAATGAAATGGTGTTGAACATGATGGGAGTGGGGCTTGATGTCGAAACGCAGCATCATGAGGTAGCCAGCGGCGGGCAAGCAGAGATTGATCTGAAGTTTGCCTCACTCTTGAAACATGCCGATGATATGATGCTGTTCAAATACATCATCAAGAATACGGCAGTTGCACGAGGCAAAACCGCTACATTCATGCCGAAGCCGATTTTTGGAGACAACGGTTCAGGAATGCACGTGCATCAAAGTTTGTGGAAGGGGGGCAAGCCGTTGTTCTACGGGAACGGTTATGCAAACCTGAGCGAAATGGCGTTGTACTATATCGGCGGATTATTGAAACATGCACCGGCATTGTGCGCGTTCACCAACCCGACGACGAATTCGTACAAGCGGCTTGTGCCGGGATTCGAAGCCCCCGTGAACCTTGCCTATTCACAGCGAAACCGGAGTGCTTCGGTTCGCATCCCGATGTACTCGTCAAGCCCGAAATCCAAGCGCATCGAGTTCCGGTGTCCTGATGCGTCGGGAAATCCATATCTGCAATTTGCTGCAATGTTGCTGGCCGGACTTGACGGCATTATCAACAAGATAGATCCGGGAGATCCGCTGGACAAAGATATCTATGACATGGCTCCGGAAGAATTGAAGAACGTGCCGTCAACACCCGGTTCGCTGGAACAGGCCATCAAGGCCCTTGAACGTGATCACGATTTTCTGCGTCGAGGGGATGTATTTACGCATGACGTTATCGAAACGTGGATTACGTACAAAATGGAGAAGGAAGTCAAGGCAATGGCTTTGCGGCCGCATCCATACGAGTTCGGGCTGTACTTCGATTGTTGATTGTACGGAAGAACTCGTTTGTTGAACTGCCGTCATGCATGCTGCATGCATGACGGTTTTTCTTTTCATGGAGTTCTACGGAGTATCGTCAACATAGAATACAGGGGAAAGATCGTTGATCTTGATGAGGGCGGAGCTGACGAAATCGAGAGTTGAAGCACCTTCGAGGAAATCACGAATCAACAGATGTTCCGCATGAACAAGAGCATCTTCTTCAAGTTCCGCAATGTGATTGTTCAGCGGCCGCCAGGAGGACTTAAGGGCATAGCCTTCACGCGCCCACATATCCATCTTAATCAAGTTCTTGATTCTGCCGGCCATCGCCAGGGCGTCCCTGCCATGGGCATTATCCGACAAGTCAATCGCTTTTATCTCGTATGTGCGGTAATTGCTCATCTGATGTGTTGTTTGCGCCATGTCGTGAATATACAACTCCTTGTACAGAACCCATTTTGCCGACTCTGCGAAACTCCTGTCCGGATCAACCTTTGAAAGAACGTCGTGCATGCGTGAAACGTAGCTGACCAATTCGGGCAACCCGCGTCGCATCATTTTTTCGAGAAACGGAAGAACTGTTTTCTGCGTAAAAAGCCGTTCATTCCGTGTCAGGTCGGTGTGGATATGCTCGAGGATGAGGTCGTAGTGATTGGTGAGTTGAACAACGGAGGTTTGCAACTCGGTCGGGATATGCGCATCAAGAAACTTGTCGTACCCCGAGAGCCCGTACACTTTGCCTTTCGCATTCCGTACACGGTTGAGCAAATCTTCAATACAATCATGCAAGGCACCAATGGCGCTGTAGCGCCGGGTGGTGTCATCATCAATTCCCATCGCACCGGTCAATGCACCGACTCGATTGAGATGCGCAGCCGTTGAAATACCACATTTTCGCTTGAGTCCCGAATCGAGGAACAATTGAAGAACCTTCTGGACTGCTGGCGCGTATATGCCGTACAAATCCGTCAGATCCGTCAGGTCGGGAACCTGCCATTGCAGCAGGCGCAGTTGACTGCGTTGATACGATTCTTTCTTCTCAAGGTCGGATCGTTTATCTCCGATTTCAGTCGGAGCGGCGTTGTCATGTGTCCGCGGTTTTTTTCCGGTATGCGGATTCTTCGAAATGAAATCTCCAACCAGAAGCCTCACGAATCGCGATTTATCCGTCCCAAAGACCCGCGCAAGCGTTGCATCTGACGGAACGCGATGGTGAAGAATGCTCCACAGCGCGTCTTTTGCGTCGTGGTACCGTGGGTCTTTCTGAAGACGGGATATTCCTGCATTGTATCTCATTCACTCTCCACATAGTGCTATTCTCATTATACATCGGAAAATGTGTTGGATGCAAGTGCAGAAATGTGTCAATTGTATTTAGGTTTCCGGAATGTAAAGAGTGTCCGGCAACTCCCTTCCTTGATTGGAGTTAGAGGATACACTAACAGCCAGGAGAAGTCATGAACCGGAACACCCGTCGGGCAACGCGTTCTCGCCAATCACTACACAGTCCGATACATCTCCCATGTCGCCGAAGTCGTGGATCGTTAGTCAGTTACTCCAGCTCGTCGGATTCATTCTTCTGATTGTGTGGGCAGTTGACAACAACACGAATGTACATAAACAGAATTGGGCCCGTGCTATGCTTATTATGTATGCGTTCGGACTCGGGATTACACTCTTCTTCTTTTACCTTCATGGCGGAATTCTTCCATACAGTTGTTCGGATGGCGAGTCCTGGATAGCAGAGGGAAGCTGTGAGTTGCCGGTTTCTTGTTTTTGCAACTGCTTCTTCCTATTTTGAGCCATGCAATTCTCCCGACTTCTCTACGAAGCGTCCAATCGAAAAGCAACAATCACGCTGAACCGTCCGGAAAAGCGGAACGCGCTGGACGATGCGATGGTTGGCGAACTTGGCGCCGCTTTTCAGCAAGCGGCACGCGACCAGAACGTGAAGGTGATCACCTTGCGCGGGGCGGGTCCGGCATTTTGCGCCGGGGCTGACCTCGAGTATCTCAGCCGGATAGCGAAGTATGACCTTGAAGAAAACCGCGCAGACTCGACGAAACTTGCCCATCTCTTCAAAACAATCTACGAACTCAGAAAACCTGTAATTGCCGCCGTTCACGGCCCGGCACTTGCAGGCGGCTGCGGACTCGCGAGCGTATGCGACATCGTGATTGCATCGGAGGAAAACGCCTCGTTCGGCTATACGGAGGTTCGAATCGGATTCATTCCCGCTATTGTGCTGGTCTTCCTCATCAAGCGCGTTGGCGAGGGTAAGGCACGCGAGTTGGTGCTGCGCGGGCACACGCTTTCTGCACAAGAAGCCGCCGCAATCGGTCTGGTAAACATAACTGTGCCGGCTATCTCGTTTGAGCCGACGATAGAGAAGTTAGTGAGTGATCTTTTGCAGAACAACAGCCTTCATGCGATGGGATTATGCAAGGAAATGCTGTCGAAACTGCATGGATTGAATCTCATGGAAGCCATTGATTTTGCAGCAAACATGAACGCCGCTGCCCGGATGACGCCTGATTGCAAGGAGGGAATTGCGGCTTTTCTCAACAAGGAAAAATTACAATGGTAGGAACTCCGGACCTGATCACGTCCATACGAAGCATTCCCGACTTTCCGAAAAAAGGGATTGTCTTCCGTGACATCACAACTCTGCTGAAAGATCGTGTTGCCTTCAACCGGGCCATTGACATTCTGCACGAACACTATCGATCGAAGGACATCTCCAAAGTTGTCAGCGTGGAATCGCGAGGGTTCATCTTCGGGGCGCCTCTTGCATACACTCTTGGGGCAGGCTTCGTTCCTGTCCGCAAACCGAAGAAACTTCCGGCGGAGACAATCCGCGAAGAATACAAACTGGAGTACGGAACTGATGCCGTGGAAATTCACAAAGATGCAATTTCCGCCGAGGATCGTGTCCTTATCGTTGATGATTTACTCGCAACCGGAGGGACAATACTCGCCACAGCAACATTGGTGGAACGTCTTGGTGCAACGATTGTGAGTCTCGGCTTTCTTATCGAACTGACATTTCTTAATGCTCGTGAACGACTACAGGCATATGACGTATTCTCAGTTATCACTTATGACAGCGAATAAAGTACCATGAATCAGATGTAGAATCCTTCCACAGCCACGCCAAAGCGTGGCTTTTTTTTGACACGTAGTTGCTTCCGTTGACGATTCAGTATACATTATGACTAAAGAGTTCAGTAAGTGAACTGGTGGTTCACTGCGAGACTCCTTCATTATGCCATCAAGGATAGGTAATGATGAACGACTTAGTCCGGCAGCCATTGGTGAGAAAAGAGCGTGAGCGTCTGGCGAAGCGGCAGGAGATTGTAAACGCTGCCCGACAAGTATTTGCCCAGAAAGGCTACGACCATGCAACATTGGACGAGATTGCGGCGAAGGCCGAATTCGCGAAGGGGACGTTGTACAATTATTTTGACAGCAAGGAAACATTGTTTCGGGAGATAGTATCCTCGATGCTCGACGATCTTGCACGGATAGCGCAAGCGGCTATGGAGGGTGGAGGGTCGTTACGTGAGCGGTTTCTGCGATATGCGATCCAAACGATGGAGTATCATAAGAAGAATGAAGATCTTCAACGAATCCTCGCCCGCGAGTTGAACCGGATGCAGTTAGAGGTTCATCTCGTGCCAATTATGCAGCGGCTTCGCAGTATAGCGGAAATTCTGGGCTCGGCACTTAAAAGGGAGATAAACAAGCGCACGATTGTTCGCGAAGAACCTATCGAACTGGCGTTTGTGTTTCTGGGGATGGTGCATAACAGAACGCTGCGCAGATCGTTTGAAGGAAACGGACTTGCAGGATTCGAGCCAGAACGCGATGCCCGTTTTCTTGTTCAATTGTTTTTTGAAGGCTGTGAGGTTGCATGAAAGCAACCAATTGGGCAAAGCGACGTATCGTTTCTTGCTTTCCTTCCGGCAGCAAAGTACCGCAACTGTTCTTTGGTGATCCTTCGCTGAAGTACCATCTGTTTCGTGTGATGTTCCATCATTACGCCATGAACTTTCAACAACCCCCGATTTGATGAAACAAGAGCTATGAGAACGTGTCTGTTGAAATACTGCCTGTCTGTATTGACGATGACCATTGTTTTGTCGATTTCCGCCCCCGCTCAGACGGGGGGAACACAACGCCTGTCCATCGAGGACGCTGTTCGACGTGCAGTCACGAACAATCATGAACTTGCAGCGGCAAGGCATGAAGTCGGAAAAGCTGACGCCCAGGTCCGTGAAGCGTGGGGGTACGCCTTGCCGAGTATTGACCTTTCGGGCAGGTACACACGGGCAATCAAGAAGCCTGTATTTTTCTTTCCGAACATTTTCGATTCCGCTGCCAGCAAACGCGGTGAAGTGACGGCAATCGAAATCGGCTCGGACAATTCATTCGATCTGACAATGACAGTGTCACAAGTCCTGTTCAACTCGGCCGTGTTTACCGGAGTCGGAACGGCGAAGATCTACTCACGGGCAGCGCGCGAAGTATACCGGTCGAAACTGCTGGAAACTGTCACCACTGCTCGAAAGGCACTCTATGGCGTTCTTCTCGCAGCAGAGGTCAAAACGATGCTCGACGCCAACTTGAAGAATGCCGAGGATAATTTCAGAAATGCGAGCGTACTTGCAGCGCAAGGACTCATTTCGGAGTATGAAAAACTTCGTGCCGAGGTGGGATTGGCCAACGTGCGTCCGGAAGTCATCAGGGCTGAAGGCAACCTGGAACTTGCTATCAACGGCCTGAAACTGGCCTTGGGAATTCCGTTTGATCAATCCATTGAAGTGGAAGGAACGCTTGAATTCAAGCCCGTGGAAGATGGAATCCTGGAAGAGGCGCCCCGCACTGTGTTGAAAGAAAACCCAGGACTCATCGCGTTGCGCTATCAGGAAGATGTGAATAATGCATTTACGGCCATCGAGCGGTCCGAGTATCTCCCAAGTCTCGCGGCTTTCGGCAACTATCAATTTCAAGCTCAAAAGAATGATTTGCGAATTTCAACTCACGATGTTGTGAGAAGTTCCGTTGTGGGTCTCTCTCTCACACTCAATATCTTCAACGGATTAAGAACTGGAGCTCGAGTTGAACAGGCCGAGCTGGAAACGCGGAAGACACAAGAGAGTATTCAGAAGACGGAAATTAGCTTGCAAACAGCAGTACACTCGACCTTGATGTCACTGAAGCGAGCCCGGGAGCGCGTGGAAGCCCAAGGCAGAACAGTTGAACTCGCTGAACAAGGATACCGCATTGCCGCTACGCGGTTCAACAGCGGAAGCGGAACACAACTCGAAGTAACGGATGCACAATTGGCGTTAACAACTGCCAAAACCAATCGTACGCAGGCTGTCTACGATTACCACGTTGCCTCGATGGAACTTGACCAATTGCTCGGAAGGGCTCCGCACTATATTTCATCTGAATATGAGGAATGACCGATGAATACGAGACGTATCCTTTTTCACGGAGTATTGATTGCAGGCATGTGTCTGTTCGCTTTCGGATGTGGCGATAGCAATGCCGACACCTCCAACGAAAACAAGGTGAGAACCACCGGAAGTGATGTTCCGGTACAAGTTCAAGAACTGAAGCCGAGATTGTTTTCGGAAACGCTGCAACTCAGCGGCTCAATAAAGGCTTACGACGACATTGTGATTTCTCCCGAAGAGGGTGGCGTCGTGAAGGAGTGGAAGTACGCAAAGGGACAGTCTGTTCCGAAAGATGCCGTTATCGTCCTTCTCACTGACGATGTAATAAAGCCTGCCTATGACGCTGCCCTTGCACAATACAAATCCGCGGAATTGACGTTGCAGAAGCAACAGCAGGTGTATACTGAACAGGCGGTAAGCGAATGGCAACTCCGCACAACGGAATACGGACGTGATGCGGCAAAGGCACAAGCCGAACTTGCGCGGGGCCGGTGGGAACGGACTCGCATCAAGACTCCTGTTGGCGGAATTCTTGATGAGCGATATGCTGATGTTGGTGAGATGGCTCCACCGGGAGTTCCGATTGCACGTGTAGTGAATATCAACAGGGTGAAGATTGCTGTCAACATACCAGAACGGTACGCGGGCAGCATCAAGTTGGGTACACAGATTAGCTTGTCGGTGCTGGCGTTTCCGGGAAAACTCTTCACCGGCACGATATCATTTGTCGGTGCTGCAATTTCTCCCGACAACCGTACGTTTCCGGTCGAAGCAGTGATTGCAAATCCAAACCTCATGCTCAAACCGGAGATGATAGCAAAAACACAACTCTCTCTCTCGGCACAAAAGGAAGCATTGTTGATAGAAGAGAGTATCGTCCAACAACTCGACCGAAATAAGATGGTTGTGTTCATTGAGCAGAACGGGAAAGCAAAGGAACGCATTGTGCAACTCGGCGGCCGTCACGAGAGTTATGTGGAGATTCTTTCAGGCTTGGAAGCGGGAGACCGGGTCATTACTGCCGGGTTCACCGACGTCATCGACGGACAGTCTGTCGTGGCAACGGAAACCCATACAAAGTAAGGAACAGGCGTCGTCTCATGAAACAACCAGACTGATACATACTTCTGACAAATCTGACTGAAAGAAAACGATGCGTCTTTCAAACATAGCAGTTGACAACAAGGTCGCGGTGTACATCTTCATTCTTCTGATTGTGATGATAGGATGGAATGCATACCAGGGACTTCCCCGAGAAGCCGCTCCCGACGTAAAAATTCCGTACATCATTGTTACAGTACCGTACATCGGCGTCGCGACAGCCGACATAGAGGGACTCGTTACGCAACCTCTGGAGCGCGCACTCAAAGGCATAAAGGATGTGAAGACGATTACCTCCGCCTCGAAAGAGGGACTTTCCACAGTAAGCGTGGAGTTTGAGATAGGAGTTGATATCGACGAAGCGTTGCGACGTGTTCGGGACAAGGTGAACTCGACGCGCAATGAGCTCCCGACCGATATTCTCGACCCTGTCGTCACGGAAATCAACATTAGTGAATTTCCGATCATGTTTGTGAATGTCGGCGGACCCTATGGCGTTGCTCGACTGAAGAAGGTTGCTGACGATCTGAAAGAGAAGATCGAGATAATACCGGGGGTGTTGCGTGCCGACGTAACGGGCGGACTTGAGCCCGAGGTGCAGGTGAATTGTGACGTGAATCTCCTGAATGCCTACAAGATCGGGTTCGATGATGTGGTCAACGCAATCAAGAATGAGAATGTCTCGATTCCCGGCGGTTCTGTTGACACGAAAGAGATCAACTATTCCGTCCGTGTTCCCGGTGAGTACAAGGATGTGAAACCAATCGAGGATATTGTCATCAAGCTTCAAGGGGGCAAGCCGATCTATGTCCGCGATGTTGCCCGGGTGTATGCATCATTTGAAGATAGAAAAACCTACGCACGGCTTAACGGCAAC
>JAHBUR010000053.1 GCA_019637975.1 Bacteroidota bacterium
ACGGTCCGCCCGAAGCATTCATCCCGCTCGCCTACAACAACTTCCCGAAATCCCAATTGGATACTGCATACTTTCGATCCGAGAAGAACACTGATCGGGAGAAAACGGGTTTTCTCGACGTTGCACAGCCATACACGTTCGGTGACCTGCTCGCCGGCGAGTTGAAGCTTGGCGGAAAATACCGCTATCGCAATCGGTACAAGGCGTCGGATGAACTGATGGCACCTTATTACCTCAACTATTTCCAGGATTATGTTCGTAACCCTGACGGCAGTATAACACGAAAGGACTTCTCCGGAACAGGATTTGCCAACTTGCAGATGGTTGGGCGCCTTGTGCTGTTCACGAATTTTCTGCACGAGAGCCCGATTCAACGGGGTCTCTACGACAAATACAGCTTGAATCCTCTGATCGACCGTAACGCTCTTCGTCAATGGTATGAGCTGAACAAAAACGGTGTCAGTCTCAGCGGCGGAGTAAGAGAGTACAACCCGAACCCCGAAGCGCAGGCAGACTTCTACGATATAGTCGAGCGGGTTTCGTCGGCATACATCATGAATACATTCAACTTCGGTTCCTTCGCGACATTGATTGCCGGAGCACGGGTTGAAAGTGAAAACAATGACTATCTCGCCAAGTATGTCAACACCTCATTGGGAGGGTTCCCGACGACAGGCCGGTTGCTCGACTCGACGGCGTATTTCAAAGAAACGATTTGGCTCCCGAACGCTCATCTTACTGTCAGACCGACGGATTTCATGAGCATGAGACTTGCCGCCTACCGCGCCATCGCCAGGCCGGATTTCAATACCCGGCTACTGAAGCTGATTTCTCGCAAAACCAATCCGCGTAACATCCTTGTTATCGGAAACCCGAACCTCAAGAACGCAAAGGCATGGAACTTCGAGGTCAACACCTCTTTCTACAGCAACACCATTGGTTTGTTTTCGATCTCGGCATTCTACCGCGATATCAAGGACATGTTCCACACCATTTCGGATATCCGAGGCGAGTACCGTCCAGACTCTGTCCGCTCCGTATTGGATACACTCGGGATCAAATGGCGACCGCCGGGATTTCAGCCGAGAGAACCGTTCAGCCTCACATACGCCGTGAACAGTTCACAACCCACAAAAGTCTGGGGTTTTGAGATTGAACATCAGGCGAATCTGAGTTTTCTCCCCGGCCTGCTCTCGAATCTTGTTTTGAGTTACAACTTCTCGATTGTTCGCTCCGAAACGTTTCTCCTGTCCACACGCGAAGACACATTCTATGTTCAGTTGCTTCCTCCACCCTTCCCGCCGTTGGCTCGAACGTATACCGTTATGCTGGAGCGGAAGGGAAAACTCGAAGGTCAACCCGATTTCTTCGGCAACATAGCTTTGGGATACGACATTGGCGGATTCTCCGGAAGAGTTTCGCTCTTCTTCCAAGGCGAATACGCACGATCCTATTCGGCAACGAGAGAATCTGATCCTGTTGTACAGAAATTCACCCGATGGGATCTTTCACTCAAACAGAAGATTACAGAGAATTTCTCGGTCTTTCTCAATCTGAACAATTTTACAAGCGTTTTGGAGGATGTTCAGAGGGCAAACAATCTCGATGGCTGGCAAACACTCAGCTCGAGTCAGAAATACGGGCTGACCGGCGACTTGGGCGTTCGACTTGAGTTGTGATGGGGGCAGATAACCAAATACTCACATTAACTAAAGGAGGAGACCAATGCAGAGGGTCTTTGGGATTTTTCCATAAGGAATTTGCAGGCCGTACCACAACAATAATCCACCAAACCAATACATAAGAGGAGGTAACTATGCGTACAATACAAATTGCCTTGTTGTTTGTCGTTGTAGGGCTCATGCTCCTTCCCATGGTTTCGAGTGCACAGAACATTGTTCGCATTCCACCGTTCAGCGGAACGAACTACCTGAACACCGTCATCATGGGGGACACGCTTCCGAACGGGCAACGCAGGGATACAAACGCAGTCTATGTTCTCCAACGCGGAGGATTGTATCTCTCCAACGGCGTTATTCTGAACATCGGTTGGAAGCTGCGTCTACAGACACACGACACAACTGCCGGGGTGAGCAATCCTGCTGTGTTCTTGTATAACCCGGGTGCAAATCCACCGGGCCAGTTCGTCAATATGCGTGGCGACGTCACAATAAAGAGCCTCATCATTTCGGGGTATCTGGAAGCGGATCCGACCGAACTGACAAAGCTGCAAGGGGCTCTATTCAACACAACAGCAGCCGGACTCAACTTGACGATGGACAGTTGCATACTGACAAATACAAACGGCAATCATATCCGCACAGATCAGGCGCCAAGAACACTCAGAATTACCAACACGATTTTTGGTAACATGGGATATCTCGGCAGGTCGAACCTCGGTGCCGGGAAAGGCCTTGACGTTCGGGGAGGTTCTGTTGATTCGTTGATCATTATGAACTGCACATTTGTGAATTGGCAGGATCGCGTTGTTCGCCACTTCGCCAGCACGGCGAATATCAACTACATGCGGTTTGAACACAATACGCTCGTGAACGGTATGTCGTATCACGGATTGCTGTCCTTGGGAAGAGTCGGTCGTCGCATGATCATTCGGGACAACCTGTTGATTGACCCATTCGGAGCAGGAAACGACACCGATGCAGTTCGTCAGGCTGAGTTTACTGATTCCGGCGAGCTTGATGCGTTCGGCTTCCCGCGTATGACATGGATCTTCTCCAATCCCAACGATTCGACGAGTTGGCTTATCAAGAACAACTATTATCGTGTCACCCCGGTTGGACAGGCGTTCTATGATTCAGCGTCTATTCTTCCGATCATCGCAAATCCACCTCTGACTGTCGGATCGCCACTGTCCTATCACATCAACAGCAGAATTGGAGCAGACTCGACAACTGCATTCAGAACAACGGATGTGGCATTGCTGAATGTTCCAAGGCAGATGGATGCTCTGATGAAGTGGTACCGAAGGCCGGAAGCGATGGGCGGTGCAAACAAGACGAAGGCCACAGGTAATTGGGCAGCGCCGTATGATTATGACCGGAGGAGCTATCAATACTGGAGGGATACCCTGAATGCATCCTACTCGACGGGACATGCGATGTATACGGCCGGCACATGCGGCTACCCGGTCGGTTCACTTATGTGGTTCCCGACCCGCTATGCGGCGTGGTTGACCGACCCCTGCGTGAATACAACACTGCCGGTGAAGGACGGCGATCCGGGCGTTCCGACCGCGTTTGAGTTGGAACAAAATTACCCCAACCCGTTCAACCCAGCGACGAAAATTGCCTTCAGCCTGACAAGGTCCGGTTTTACATCGCTGACGGTGTACAACGTACTGGGTCAAAAGGTCGCGACTCCCATGTCGCAAAATATGGAGGCCGGAAGACATGAAGTTGAGTTCAACGCTTCCGATTTGACAAGCGGTGTGTATTTCTATCGCCTCGAATCGGGCAACAACTCAGCCGTCAAGAAATTAATGCTGCTGAAGTAAGGAACTGTGTTGAAATTCCACTCAACATATCTTGCAGTAACGCTTATGCTGGCGGCCTTGTGCGCAGTTGCACAGGGCCGCGAGCGGGCGAATCTCATTGTCGCCGTAAACGGACAGGGTGATTTCAGGTCGATTCAGGAAGCACTCGACTCGGTTCCGGCCGGGAATGGCCGGCCTGTAATCATCCTCGTCCGCAACGGTGTGTATAACGAGAAGGTGTTTATTCAAAAGAGTCATATCACGCTGGTGGGGGAGAACCGCGACAGCACACGCATCGTGCTTGATGTATTGCGGGAAGAGTGGCACAAACACAGTAATGGAAGCGATTGGGGTGCAGGAGTCGTCAACATCGACACGGCAGTCACGGATATTACGTTTGCGAATCTGACAATCTATAACAACTACGGCTGGAAACACGGCGTGTTCAACAAGCATCAGTTTGCGATTCGCGGGGCCGGAACCCGTATCATGTTGCTTCACTGCACGGTTGTTTCCGACGGGGGAGATGCAGTAAGCCTTTGGAACAAGCAGAACGGCATGTACTATCATGCAGACTGTTTCTTTGAAGGGTGGGTGGACTTTGTTTGTCCCCGCGGCTGGTGTTACATCACAAACTCGAGATTTTTCGGGCACAACAAGAGTGCCTCACTCTGGCACGACGGAAGCGGCAACAGAAATCAGAAATTTGTCATAACAGATTCGTATTTTGACGGCGTCCCCGGTTTTCCGCTCGGCAGGCATCACCGCGACGGTCAGTTCTATCTTCTGAACTGTACGTTTTCATCAAACATGGCAAACAGGCCTATCTACCTTCCGGTGGAATCACCTAATGCGCGCGAGTGGGTATGGGGGCAACGTCATTACTATTACGGCTGCAAACGTGAAGGGGGGGATTTTGCCTGGTTTACCGACAATCTTGATAAAGCCGAAAATTCCCCTGAACCAGCAGGCATCACGGCACAGTGGGCATTTGACGGGCAATGGGATCCTGAAAGCAATATGCCATCTGTGCTGCCGTTTGCCTATCTTCCTACGCCAAAACGAAAGGCAAAAGAGATTGATAAGAAGAATATCAGGCTCACGTGGGTTCCCGGTCGGAATGCGATTTCCCACAAAGTATCCTTCGGAACTTCAACGGAACCACAGTTTCGAGCGCGAACAGCAGCGGCAGCTTTTCAGCCGGGACGGCTCTCCGCGCGAACGACATACTACTGGCGTGTGGACACGGTAACCGAAGAGGGAGATATTCCCGGTGAACTCTGGTCGTTCACAACCAACTGACATGCAATAGCAGAATAGCAATGGAATTCATTCACGACAATTTTCTTCTCGAAACCGAGCAGGCTGTAAGGCTGTATCACGATTTTGCGGCTTCACTGCCGATCATAGACTATCATTGCCATCTTTCGCCGAGAGATATTGCGGAAAACAAGCGGTTTGAGAATCTGACGCAAATCTGGCTCTACGGCGACCACTACAAGTGGCGGGCGATGCGCACGTGCGGCGTTGATGAGCGGTTCATCACCGGCAATGCCTCCGATTGGGAGAAGTTTGAACAATGGGCTGCCATTGTTCCCAAGACGTTGCGCAACCCGTTGTTTCATTGGACACATCTCGAACTCAAGCGTCCGTTCGGCATCAGCGACCGTCTTTTGAACTCCTCGACCGCAAAGAGTATTTGGGAAGAATGCAACGCGAAACTTGCGCTCCCCGGGTTCACGACACGCGGTATTCAGCAACAGATGAATGTCGAAATCATCTGCACAACCGACGACCCGGTTGACAGTCTCGATTATCACAAAATTCTCGCGGCGGATGCATCGTTTCCCGTCAAGGTCTATCCTGCATTCCGTCCGGATAAGGCGATGGCATTTGAAAACGTATCTGCTTTTCTCGTCTATCTTTCCCAACTCGAAGAGGCTGCCGATCGGGAAGTGATTACATTCAAGGATTTCCTTGCCGCTCTTCGGAATCGGCACGACTATTTTCATGCGCACGGCGCACGCGTTTCGGATCATGGTTTGGAAACCATCTATGCGGAAGAGTACAGTGAAACTGAAATTCAGGTTCTCTTTGCGAAAGTGTTGCAAGGAAAGCCTCTCGCCCCTTCCGAAGTTGTGAAACTGAAGTCGGCCGTGCTATACGAATGTGCCCTTATGGATTGCGAGAAGGGCTGGGTTCAACAGTTTCATCTCGGCGCGTTGCGGAATACGAACTCCCGCATGGCGCGTACTCTCGGCCCTGATACAGGATTTGACTCTATCGGCGACTTCACAATAGCACAACCGATGGCGAAATTTCTAAACAGACTCGACGACGGAAACACACTGGCAAAAACAATTCTCTACAATCTCAATCCGCGAGACAACGAGCTATTTGCCACGATGATTGGAAATTTTCAGGACGGATCGGTGGCAGGCAAGATCCAATTCGGTTCGGCGTGGTGGTTTCTCGATCAAATGGATGGGATGACGAAACAGATCGACGCCCTCTCGAATATGGGCCTTTTGAGTCAATTCATCGGGATGCTGACGGATTCGCGCAGCTTCCTGTCATATCCGCGACACGAGTATTTCCGTCGCCTGCTCTGCAACATCCTCGGCGCGGAAATGAAAAGCGGACTTCTTCCGAATGACATCCAACTCATCGGCAGTATGGTGCAGGATATCAGCTACAATAATGCGAAACGCTACTTTCCGTTTGCCAAATTCACGACAGCCAATGGAGCTCATGCGACGAAAAAACCGGAAACAAAGGAGGCGGCACTTTCATGACGAGCTTTGATCTCAAGCGTCGCAGCGCAATTGTTACGGGAGCAAGCACGGGCTTAGGGAACGGGATTGCACGAGCCCTTGCCGCGGCAGGAGCCGACATTCTGATGGTTGACCGGACGCCGCGGGAAGCCGGCATAGATGAGATAAATGAAAAGGGAGTTCGAACGGTATCTCTTCTGGCAGATTTATCCCGAAAAGAATCGATTGATGAGATTGTTGCGACGGCAATCCGTGAATTTGGCAAGATTGACATACTGGTGAACAACGCCGGCATCATCCGCAGGGCCCCGGCAATTGATTTCAGCGAAACGGATTGGGAGGACGTCATGAACATCAATGCCAAGGCGGTGTTCTTTCTCGCTCAAGCGGCAGCGCGGGATATGATGAAGAGGAAGTATGGAAAGATCATCAATATTGCCTCGCTCTTGTCGTTTCAAGGCGGAATTATTGTTCCCTCGTATGCAGCGAGCAAAGGAGCAGTTGCGCAAGTAACGAAGGCTCTCGCCAACGAATGGGCACAACACGGAATCACCGTCAACGCAATTGCGCCCGGTTACATGGCAACGAACAATACGAAGGCCCTGCGTGAGGATCCTGTCCGCTCAAAGGCAATTCTCGACAGAATCCCCGCCGGACGTTGGGGTACGCCCGAAGATCTGCAAGGAGCGGCAGTATTTCTCGCATCTCCCGCTTCGGATTATGTGAACGGCCACGTGTTGGTTGTTGATGGCGGTTGGTTGGCCCGATGAAGTTTTGCTAAGAGGAAATAAGAATGGAAATACGACATTTGCCGAATCAAGATGCATATCAAAGGATGACAACGGAGGAACTTCGTCGTTCTTTTGTTGCCGATCAGCTCTTCGCAAGCGGTACAATAACGACAATCTATACTGATGCTGACCGGGCGATAATCGGGGGCACTGTTCCTACTGTTCAACCGGTGCAGTTACTTGCAACAAAGAAGGAACTTGCGGCAGAGTACTTTACCGAGCGGCGTGAGATTGGCGTCGTGAACATCGGCGGGGAGGGAGTTGTTCGAATTGACGATACGCGCCATACACTCATGCTGAAAGATATGCTCTACATTGGCCGCGGAATAAAGCAGATTGAGTTCTCAAGCGTGAACGCGAAGGAGCCCGCTGCGTTCTTCTTCATATCTTTCCCTGCTCATGCTGCATACCCGACAACCATGATCCGGGCTGCATCCGCAGAGAAAGTCAATCTCGGATCACCGGAACAGGCCAACAAGCGAACGATTGCCAAGTACATTCATCCCGGCGGAGCGAAGAGCTGCCAACTGGTGATGGGACTGACCGATCTCGAACCGGGAAGCGTGTGGAACACAATGCCTCCGCATACCCATTTGCGACGGATGGAAGTATATCTCTATTTCGGGCTCGACCCGGATTCACTTGTAGTTCATCTGATGGGTCAACCCGATCACTCGCGCAGCGTGATTCTCAGAAACCGGCAGGCGGTCATCTCCCCCGTCTGGTCAATTCACTGCGGAGCGGGGACTCGCAATTATTCCTTCATCTGGGCAATGGGGGGAGAGAATCAGGAGTTCACCGACATGGATCCGGTCGGTATGCGGGAATTGCTCTGACGTTTCAACACTTTGACAAGAAAGCACATTTATGAACATAGAAAAATATTCACTTGGTGTCGGCGATAGATTCGGGTTTGAAGGCGCTGCTCAGTTAAGAGCGTTGCAGAAGGCGCAGGCGTTCGGCATCAACATTGTTCCGGTGTGGAACAAATCGAATCGAGAACACAATATCATCGGCACCGTTCCCGAAGATACGCGCAACGCTGCGGATGCAGCCGTGAAAGCATGCAACTGGAAATCATCCTATTACGTGGATGCCGATCATATCGGGCTCGCAACAGTTGACCGGTTCATTCCTTCCTGCAACTTCTTCACGATCGATGTCGCCGACTATATCGGAAATCAGACACGTTCGGAAAACGTTTCGGAGTTCGTGAAGGATTTGACACGATTTGTCGGGACACTTGAAATTCCCGGTATCAAACAACCTGCCGCAGTCACAGCCGACGCTGTGATGGATATTGCACGCAAATATCTCTATGCCGTTGAAGAAGCGGGAAAAGTGTACCGCCACATTGCGGAACGGAAAGGTGCCGACAATTTTGTCGCCGAGGTGTCGTTCGACGAAGCGAATCACCCTCAGACTCCGGCCGAGTTGTTTTTCATTCTTGCGGCAATTGCCCGCGAAGGAATCCGGATTCAGACTATAGCTCCAAAATTCTCAGGTGCA
This sequence comes from Bacteroidota bacterium, assembly GCA_019637975.1. Taxonomy (NCBI): domain Bacteria; kingdom Pseudomonadati; phylum Bacteroidota; species Bacteroidota bacterium. The sequence goes on from JAHBUR010000053.1 coordinate 8,568, forward strand.
TTTCTGAAGGGAATTGACTATGTCGGCAATGTAGGGTGTTTTGCACAGGAGTTCGAGGATGATCTTGCCGTTGTGGCGCATGCTGTCAACGTATTTCACCTTCCCTCCAATCTGAAACTCAGCGTGCATTCGGGCAGCGACAAGTTCTCGCTGTACCCGGTTATGTACAACGCGATGAAGAAATTCAACAGCGGCATTCACCTGAAAACAGCAGGCACGACCTGGCTCGAAGAACTCATCGGCCTTGCGGCTTCGGGCGGAGATGGATTGAAAGCCGCGAAGGAGATCTATGTGGAGGCAATGAAACGATACGACGAATTATGCAAGCCGTATCTCCCGGTGATTGACATCAAGAAGGAAATGCTGCCCTCTCCGCAGCACGTTGCCTCGTGGAGTGCGGATGAATTCGTAGCGGCCTTGCAGCACAACCAGTCCGCGCAGGCATACAACCTGTACCTCAGGCAACTTCTGCATGTCAGTTTCAAAGTTGCTGCCGAGATGAACGGAAGATTCGTATCATTGCTCGCAGAATGCAGGACGGCAATTGAATCGAATGTCACCTACAATCTGTTCTCACGGCATATCGAGCCGTTGTTTTTGGGACGTTCTAGTTCTAATGGCGGCTCTCATGACTAATGCTTTGACACGAGTCGGTATTGTCGTTCTTTCGTTCATCTGTTTTGCGTCGTGTCGTGAAGCGGATGACGTTCAAGTTCTGAAGCTTGCGCACGGGCTTGACCGGACTCACCCTGTTCATGTTTCAATGGAATACATGGCCAAGCTTGTGTCCGAACGTTCAAGCGGAAAGATGAAAATCGATATCTATCCAAGCGGCCAACTCGGCACGGAGCGCGAGTGCATCGAACTCGTCCAAATCGGGAGTCTTGCCATGACGAAGGTGTCGTCGAGTGTCATGGAGGGATTCGCCCCGGCGTTCAAAGTGTACAGCCTGCCGTATCTGTTTCGCGATGAGGAACATCGCTTCATGGTTCTTGACGGCGAAATAGGCCAACGTTTGTTGACTGAAACCGAGCGTTTTCGGGTGAGGGGGCTTGTCTATCTCGATGCAGGAAGCAGAAGCTTTTACATGAAAGACAAGCCCATTATGACGCCGGACGATCTTGGAGGTAAAAAGATTCGCGTCCAGGAAAGCACGACATCCATCAGAATGATTCAAGCCCTGGGCGGTTCGGCAACGCCGATTGCATGGGGCGAGCTCTACACTGCGTTGCAGCAAGGAGTGGTTGACGGAGCGGAGAATAATCCCCCCAGCTTCTATCTATCACGTCACTACGAAGTATGCAAGTATTACAGTTTGAACGAACACACCGCCGTCCCTGACGTGATTATTATCAGTACGGTGGTATGGAATTCACTTGCAAAGGAAGAACAGGAATTACTTCAAAAAGCAGCACACGACGCCGAGGAATTACAGAAGAAAATCTGGAAAGAAGCATCTGATGACGCATTGCAGAAGGTGAAGGAGGCGGGTGTGCAGGTGTCGTATCCCGACCGCTCGGTGTTTGCCGACAAGGTTGCGCCCATGTACGAGCAATACAAAAGCGACCCGCAAGTGTATGAACTTCTCCAACAGATCAAGAACCTCAAATGAAACTCTCGCTTCTCCGATCTAAAGTTGACAAGATAGTGGAGTGGTCACTTATCGTCATTGTCGCCGTCATGACGCTCAATGTGTTGTGGCAGGTATTTACGCGGTTTGTGCTTCAAACACCGAGCTCGTACACTGAAGAGTTGGCGCGCTACCTTCTCGTCTGGCTCGGTTTGCTGGGTGGCGCATATGCCGTCGGCAGAAAAGCTCACCTTGCCATTGATCTTCTCCCGATGATGATGAAGGGGAAAAACAAGTTGATTCTGGAACTTGTCATACAAGTGTTTGTCCTGCTGTTTGCTGCCACGGTTATTTTGTGGGGAGGGATTGAACTTGTCGGCTTGACGCTGACCCTTCAACAAGTTTCTGCCGCGTTGCAAGTGAAGCTCGGCTACGTGTATCTCGTTCTGCCGGTCAGCGGCGCGTTGATGATCTTCTACTCCATATCGTTCATCGCGGAGAATATCGGCCAACTCCGGGGGGATGGGTGATATGGAATGGACTGAAGTTATTGTTCTCGTTGTCTCTTTTGCAACGTTGATGGTGTTGGGTGTGCCGATTTCATTCTGCATAGGCATTGCCACAATTGCCACGATGCTCATTACCATTCAGGCAGCCCCTTCGGTAACGACGGTGGCGCAACGGATGGCCACGGGTTTGGACAGCTTTGCTCTGCTCGCAATTCCGTTCTTCATTCTCTCCGGCCAGTTGATGAACAGAGGCGGCATAGCGCGGCGGTTGATTGATCTTGCGAAAGTTCTTGTTGGAATGTTGCCGGGTGGGTTGGCGTTCGTAAATATCCTCGCCTCAATGCTGTTTGGCTCGATCTCCGGCTCGGCTGTCGCGGCGGCGTCCGCAATCGGCGGCTTCATGACGCCGCTAATGGACAAGGAAGGGTACGACCGGGGCTACAGTGCAGCAGTGAACATCTCGTCAGCTACAACAGGGATGCTCATTCCGCCGAGCAACATTCTCATCGTGTATTCGCTGGCAAGCGGCGGCGTTTCGATTGCAGCCCTGTTTCTTGCGGGATATTTGCCGGGCATTCTGATGGGGCTCGCGATCATGATTGTTGCCGCTTCCATCGCGGTTGTCCGAAAGTATCCCGTCGGGTCGGCGTTTCGTCTCGGCGAATCCGTGAAACGTTTCTTCGATGCAATACCGAGTCTGCTCCTGATCATTATCGTAATGGGTGGAATCATTGCCGGATACTTCACGGCAACGGAGGCTTCGGCGGTGGCGGTCCTCTATACATTCATACTCTCCGTTCTGATTTATCGTGAGGTGAAGTTCAAGGAACTGCCGCAAGTCCTGCTTGATACAGCATTGACAACCGCGGTGGTAATGTTGCTGATCGGAACATCAATGGGCATGTCGTGGATTCTGGCCTATACGAACATCCCGCAAACAGTCAGCGCAGCGCTCATTGCACTGACGGAGAACAAGTTTCTGATTCTTCTGATCATCAACTTCATTCTGCTGTTTGTTGGCGCGTTCATGGATATGACGCCGGCCGTATTGATCTTCACGCCGATTTTTCTGCCGGTGGCAATCGGACTCGGCATCGACCCGATTCATTTCGGCATTATGATGGTGATGAATCTCTGTATCGGCTTGTGTACGCCGCCGGTGGGAAGTGTTCTTTTTGTCGGGTGCGGCATAGCCAATGTGAGTATCTCCCAAGTAATTCGTCCGCTGCTGCCGATGTTCCTGGCAATGATCGGCGCATTGATGTTTGTGACATACATTCCGGAGATTACAATGTTTCTTCCAAAGTTTTTCGGCTACTAAAAAAAACATCCATCAGGAAACGTATTTCATATGAATGAGTTGTCGGGACAGACCGTTGTTATTACCGGAGGAACCGGCGTGCTGGGCAAAGCGATGGTGTATGCGATTGCAGGCGCCGGAGCCAACATAGTGCTGCTCAGCCGTGATCACGCCCGCGCCGAAGCAGTGATTGTCGGACTGAAAACCGAACCGGCCCGCAGTGCGGCGTTCGCCGCCGACGTGATGAACAAACAAGAATTGCAGAAAGCCGCCGATGAAATTCTCGCACGCTTCGGGCGCATTGATTGCCTGATCAACGGCGCAGGAGGGAACAGCCCGAAAGCAACAACAGGACCCGACAAGTCTTTTTTTCAATTGGATGAAGAGGGGATTCGATTTGTTACGGATCTCAATTTGCTGGGCACAATTCTGCCGAGTCAAGTGTTTGGTGAAATCATGGCACGGCAGAAGCAGGGGACAATTCTCAACATTTCTTCAATGAGTGCCTTTAGTCCGCTTACGCGTGTTGCGGGATATTCGGCCGCGAAAGCCGCGGTAAGCAATTTCACACAATGGCTTGCGGTGCACATGGCGCAGGAATATTCTCCGGCAATTCGTGTAAACGCAGTTGCGCCGGGGTTCTTTCTCACAGAACAAAACAGGTTCCTTCTTACGGACAAGGAGACCGGAGTTTTGACTCCAAGGGGTCAGAAAATACTTGACCATACACCGATGGGAAAATTCGGCAAGCCGGAAGATCTTGTCGGCGCAGTGTTGTGGCTGCTTTCCCCTTCATCGTCTTTTGTAACGGGGATTGTCGTTCCCGTTGATGGCGGATTCTCGGCATATAGTGGTGTGTAATGGAAAAGGTGTACGGAACAGGATCAATGGAGCGGGCGCTTTTGCCTGACGAAGTGAAGCAGATTTGTACTGCAACGATCGAAGGGCTTCCGCTTGATGGCAAACGCGTGCTGGTGTTGATTCCCGACTACACTCGCCATGCGCCAATCAATACGTTCTTTACGATTCTGACCGACCTTCTCTATCGCCGGGTGAAAGCGATGGATTTCCTCGTTGCAACCGGCACGCATGCTCCGATGCCCATCGAGCGGATTTACGAGCTTGTGGGAATTACGGAAGCTGATCACCTGAACCGCTTCCGCAGTATCCACTTCTTCAACCACGAGCATGCAAACCCGGATGCGTTGACAACGTTGGGCTCGCTTCCTGCGCATGAAGTGTCGGCATTGACGAACGGCCTGTTCAGTCAGGAGTTGCATATCTCCGTCAATCGCAAAGCTGTCGAGTACGATCATATCATTATCGTCTCGCCTGTTGTGCCTCACGAAGCGATGGGGTTTGCCGGAGGAAACAAGTACTTCTTCCCCGGCATCGGCGGACTTGATGTGATTGAAACATTTCACTGGTTGGCCGCAGTGATTACCAACCCGGTTGTGAACGGAATGAAAGACACGCCAACACGCCGCGTCATCGATCGGGCGGTTGAATTTCTTCCGACACCCCGGACATGTCTAGCATTCGCCGTCAATAATCATCATGAGATTGCCTGTTTGTTCGGCGGAGAGCCGAAAGCGGCGTGGTCGAATGCGGCGGACTACTCCGCGCAGCTTCACATCACATACAAAGAGAGGCCGTACAAACGTATTCTCGGCATTACTCCTCCTATCTATGATGACATCTGGGTGGCGGGGAAAGCAATGTACAAACTTGAACCCGTTGCCGCAGACGGTGCCGAGTTGATCATCTACGGGCCGCACATCAAAGAAATTTCGTTCACTCACGGGAATGAAATCCGACGCATCGGGTATCACGTGCGGGACTATTTTACAGAACAATGGGATCGCTTCGCCCGTGAGCCGAAGTTGATTCTTGCACATTCGACAAATGTGAAGGGCATTGGCGGATTTGCCAACGGCGTTGAAGAACCGCGCATCAATGTTACGCTGGCGACATCCATTCCTGAAGAAGTCTGTAAAGAAGTCAATCTTGGATATCGCGACCCCCGGACCTTCAATCTCGACGAGTGGCGCAGAGATACCGATGATGATCTGCTCGTCGTCGAAGAAGCGGGGCAAGTTCTTCACAGACTTCGAAATTGAAAAGATTACTATGCAGCAGGGAGATATAATGATGAAGATGAGGATGTGTCTTATGATACTTGGTGGATTGTTTGTATTTGTTACTGCAGGATTAGCACAAACTCTCACGGTAACAGTTCAAAATCCATCACACTTTGAACGGAAAAGTGAGATAATTGCTATTTCTCTGGAACAAATTGCGGCGAAATTGCCTGCAACAGAATCCGAGAAGCTTGTTGTGAAGGAAAGTAAAGACGGCAAAGTTCTCGTCTCCCAGGTGTGTGAAGACGAGTTACTCTTTCAATCAGATTTCCGTTCGCGTGAGCAAAAGAGCTTTGACATCCAACAATCTCAAGACATTCCGGCAACACCGCACTCCTTGGTCGACGGGAAATTTATGCTGCCACGTGAGGACTATGCGTGGGAGAATGATCGTATTGCATTCCGCATGTACGGCCCGCCCCTTGCCAACGATGTCAACAACGGCATCGACGTTTGGACAAAGCGTGTACGCTACTTGATTGTTCAGAAATGGTACAAGGAAAGCGAGGGTGCCCCGCCCGGCAAGGACACATACCATGAAGATCGCGGCGAAGGAGCCGATTTTTTTTCCGTCGGCAAGACGCTTGGCGGCGGAAGCTCGGGAATCTGGTTTAACGGAAAGCTCCATCAGCCCGGCGTGTTCTCCTCGCAACGCACGGTTGCCAACGGGCCGATTCGTGTTGTGTTTGAACTGACATACGACAGTTGGGATGTTGCGGACAGAAGATTCCGTGAAGTGAAGCGCATCTCGTTGG